>JAKEEX010000676.1 GCA_022616315.1 Myxococcaceae bacterium | reverse complement strand
GTCGAGGACGGTGGTGCTGCTCGCGGTCGTGTCCGCTGTCGGGCACTCGGACACGCGCATGGAGAGCGTGAGCGCCTGGTCCCTGGACGCGTCCGTGCACGTGGCCGCGGGGCATGCCGAGCGCGCAGCGGTGAGGCAGGCGTTGCGGCCCGCGCAGCTGGGGCAGCCCACCGCCGCGAGGCTGCAGGTCGTGTCGGTGCACTCGGTGAAGCAGCTCTCCTCGCGTGGGAGGAAGCAGCCTAGGTCCGTGCAGCCCGTGAGCTCCGTGCGCGCGTGCCCGACGGCCGCACCGCCCTGCCACACGCTGGAGGTGAACCACTCCCCGGACGGGGCATTCTTGCTCGAGAGGGTCATGCTCACCTTGCAGCCCATCGCGATGCACTCGTACGGCGAGTCCAGCGAGCAGGTGCCGGCGTTCGTGTCGAGCAGCGCCGCGCGCTCTCCCGTTCCCACGAGCGTGCGCATGAAGCCGTTGTACTGCATGGCCGACTCCGTCATGACGGTGAAGGGGCGCCGGTCCGTCATGCGGGTGCCGTCGTCCCGCTCCGTCTGGAAGGCGCGCGCGAAGGTCCAGTTCGTCACCTTCCCGTTCTCCACGGTCCCCGGGACGTACATGCGGCCCATCCACAGGTTGCCGCCCATGTCGCCCACGGTGAAGCTGTCGAAGTAGCCGTCCGCCGCCCGCTCGATGACCTCCTCACCGGCGCCGGCATCCAGCAGCGCCATGGACGCCACCCACGGGTACTCGAGCTGTCCCTTCAGGTCCGAGGCGCCGGGCTCGTGGAAGGCGTCCCAGAGTGTCTGCCCCGTCCACGCGTCCACGAGCCCGAAGCCGCGGCCGCGCAGCAGGGCGCGGTCGTAGCCGCCGCTGAGGCCCACGACCCAGCGCTCCTGCACCTGTGCGGTCCGCTTGTCCCATGCAACCGGGCCCGTGGCACCGCCGGTGGGGACCAAGTAGCTGTGGGTGAAGCCCGGGTAGCCGCGGCTGGACGCATCCAGGAGCACCGGACCGATGGGCGGGGGCTTGGGGTAGTACTGGTTCCAGCTGTCGCCGACGCGGGTGGCCAGCGGGTCGTTCGGCTGCGGCCACATCCAGAGGAAGCTCGGCTTCGGCTTGGCCCCCTGGCTGACCACGTCCTGGGTGATGTCCAGGCCGAAGTAGTGCACGCCACCGGAGCGCTCCCCCATCACGGCGATGGTGCGGTACTCGCCCGCAGCCTTCACGCCATCGCCCTGGTCAAGCGCGTCCGCGTCCACCCAGACTTCGCGCACCATGGCGGTGCCATCCATCAAGTACGCATGTCGCCCCACCGTGTGGCGGAGCACGCCGAGCAGGTCCGGCGGAATGAAGGCCCACCGCTCCTCCCCCGTGCCCGCCGTGTAGGGATACATACCGGTGAAGGGGTCGCGCTCGGAGGAGGGAACCCTCCCGCCGTAGTCGAAGGCGTGCAGGAAGCCGCCGTTGGAGCCCACCAGCACCAGTTGGCGCCGCTCCTCGCAGGGCCCACTGCCACCGCAGTACGTCCCCTCACGGAAGGCCATGTACGCGTCCCGCGCGGTCTTGCTCCGGGCCTCGTCCTGGCCCTGGCGGTAGAGCGTGGGCAGGCACTGGCGGTCGAAGACGTCCGAGCACACCATCCCGATGGGCACGGGCGGCAGCACCTCCACCGGCGTGGAGTGGAAGATGTCCGCGAGCAACCAGGGCCGCGTCTGGTCGCGGACCGCGGGGTCCGCAGAGGTGGCGCGGTAGCCCCGGTAGTGCCGGATGAGCACCTTGGCGCACTCGAGGCCCCATGCATTCAGGGGCGCGCTCGTGACACCGAGGGTCGTGTACGCGGACACGCAGAAGGGCTCGTTGGTGACGTCCATCCCGAAGCCGAGGTAGGGCATCAGCTTCGTGGCGTTGGCGTCCGTGTCCACGAACTCCACCATCTCGTCGCTCGCGTCCAGGCGGCCGTCGCCGGTGCTGTCGATGACCGTCCAGATGTTGCGCCTGCCCGGCGTGGAGTGGTCCTGTGCCTCGTCCGCCTCGTCCACGTAAGCGGGGTCCGGATAGGTCAGCTCGCGCCCCGCCTCCCAGATGGGAATGGCGCGCCGCGTGCTCCCCCGCTTCAGGAAGAGGCCGGTGAGCGCATCCTCCTCCACCACGTCATCGTCCCGGTCCGTGTAGAGCAGGTCGTTGCAGTCGTGGTCGCCGTTCAGGTCCAGCGGATGGGCCGCGACGGACGTGTCCGTGGGCATGCAGCCGTTGATGAGCTCGTTCACGACGTTGAAGCGGTAGAGGAAACCCTTCCACGCCTCGCCGTCCGTGGACGGGATGAAGCGCGGGACCACGGCGTTGATGCCGGAGTTGGTCTGCAGCGTGGAGATGGAGGAGACGCCAAAGGTCGTGGCGCGCGTGTTGACGTCGTTGATGACGGCGACCAGCGCGCTCTCCAGGCTGTCCGCGTTGTTGGCGGTGGCGTACCTCCCGCCGCCCACCGCCGCGGCGCTCACCAGGAGCGGGTGCTCGAGCGCGAAGCCAATCGTGTACGTGGCGAGCTTCTGCCTCCCCGCGGCGCTCCACGAGGCATTCGAGGGGCTCTTGGTCTGGAGGTCGTTCTCGTTGAGCCACTTGGCCAGGTCATCCATGTAGTTCTGCCCGTTCACGCAGCAGCCGGCCGAGCCGCTCTTGGAGCAAGTTCCGTTGTTCTGGCACCTGCCGGGGCAGGTGCCGTTGCAGTTGCCGTCCACCACGTCGCAGCCGGCGCAGGTGACGTTCTGCGCCTTGATGCAGTCCGGCATGCAGTTGTCGCCGTTGGGAGCGCCGTCCGTGATGACCACCACGCTCGACACCTGGCAGCCGTAACAGAAGGGGCGGTCCTTGGTCGTGTAGCCGGGGTTGGCCACGGCGCTGTCGTACCAGCCGGTGCCGAACCAGGACTCGAACACGGAGCTGTCGGTGGTGAAGTACTGCCCCACGTCGAGCAGCGCCTCCGCGAGCGGCGTCGCACCCTGGAAGCAGACGCTGTTCAGCGTGTTGGCCTTGCCGCAGTTGGCCGTGTCGTTCAGCCTCTGGATGAGCGCCTCGCGCGAGCTCTGCCAGGCGGTGTCCGCTTCGTTGAGAATCTGCGTGCAGTCGGGGGCGAGGTCCGCAATCTTCTTGCCGCCGACGGGGGCGTTGAAGACGAAGAGGCCCATGCGGACTCCCTCGGTGTTCCAGATGACCTTCTTGAGCGTCGTGCGGGCCGTGACGAAGCGGGGCGGGTAGAAGTTTAGGAACTTGCCGCTGAAGATGTCCCGCCCTCCGTTCGGGTCCAGGTAGTACCCGCGGGTCGACATGCAGGTGGTGCACGCGGCGGTGCGGACGTCCAGCGCTCCGTAATTGCACGCGCTGGTCAGCGTCTGCGCGGTGGCCGAGTCCTCGTCCCAGGCCTCGTCCTCGTAGTAGCTGTCCTCGCGGAACAGCTCCGGGAACCCGTTGTCACCTGGGGCGCCGATGCCCACGTCCGGGGGCGGGTAGCTCTTCAGCATGGAGAAGCCGCCCGCGTCCTGGAGGTCGTTGTAGACGGGGTTGGCGCACCCCGTGCCGTCCTGGTCCACGTCGTCCGGCGGCATCACGAGCGACTGCATCGAGCCGGAGGTGTCCAGGAGGAACATCAGGTTCGCCGGGACGCCCTTCACCGTGAAGAACCGCTCGTCCGCCTCCTGACCGGCGCGGTTGAGCGCGTTGATGGCGGGCGTGGTGCCGCGCAGGTAGTCCGCCGCGGTGGGAGCGGCCAGGGCGGCCGCGGGCCCGAGGAGGGCCAGCAGCGCGAGGGGAAGGCTCGTTCGGAGCTGCGTCATGGGAGCTCTCGTGAAGGAGTCGGGGTGAGAAGGAAGAGGAGCCGTCAGAAGGCCAGCCGCACCTGGAATTCGACCTCGGACTGCGCGCGCGACTGCTTGTCCGTGCAGTTCGCCACCACCTGGTAGACGCGCAGCTGACCCATGCCCGAGCCCGCGCCGGGCTCGCCGGCCGGAGCGCCGCCCCAGATGCGGTTGGTCATGTTGAGGGAGACCATCACGCCACGACCGTCTCCCTCCTCCTCGGTCACGCCCGCGCCGCCGCCCGGGGTGGTGTCGTCGATGTGGCCCGTGCGCATGAGGAACTCGCCCGTGTCCATCTCGCCCCGGACGTCCGTGGCGAGCCCCTGCGCGAAGCTGGCGCGCAGCTTGGACACGGTGAAGTTGCGCGCGGCCTGGACACACGCGACGAGCACCTCGCGCCGCATGTGCTGGCCCGCGCTGATGCGCTCCTGGCCTGTGAAGACGACCGCAGCGGACACCAGGAGGGTGAGGACGCCCACCACGATGAGCGTGGTGAGCAGCGAGGCACCGCGGATGCGGCGCGAGGAGTGGTGGGCGGGACGCATGATGGTTCAGCCTCCGTACACGCCGCTGGCGTCGGACGGCGGGAGGAAGTGGCTCCGCTGGAACATGTTCCGGAGCGCCACCGAGCCGTAGAAGCGCTGACGGCGGTGGTGGCTGGCCGGGGGCAGCTGGGCCGACGTGAGGTTCTCCAGCGGGCCCTCGCCGTCCGCGGGCGCGTCCAGGCGAGGCTGGGTGGCGGCGAAGTCCATGTCCTCCGGCCCGCTGCGCGCCACCAGGGCGAAGCGCACGGTTCGCACGTTGCCCGGGTGGCCCGTGTAGCGGCGCTTGCCGCCGTAGCCGCAGTGGTCCTCGGAGTCGGCCTGCTCGGCCGTGAAGCACTGCAGCTGCGGCGTGTCGAGCAGCGGCGGGATGGGGAAGAGGGGCGGGCTCCCGGGGCCACCTCCGCTTCCGGGCCAGGCCGGAGTCTCGGGGTTTGGCACGTCCGCCGCGCCGCTGTCGCCGAAGACGAAGTTGCCGTCGTCGTCCGGCCCGCTGCCGGGGTTGATGCCGAAGGAGGCGGCGAGCGCCGCGGGCGGCTGGTTCAGCACGTAGGCCACCTGCAGCTGCTCCACGTCCAGGGCGATGAGCTCGGCGTCACCGAGCGTGGAGGCCGTGGTCGCGGGCGGAGCCGCGGGCCAGTCCGTCGGGCGTCCGTCCACCGTCCCGTCGCCGTTCATGTCCAGCCCACGCGACATCAGCAACGCCGGGCGGACCGGCCCTCCCACCTGGAGGCGCAGCGGCGCGACGTAGAAGTGACGCCGCTCCACGCGCATCACCATCCCCGTGTCGAAGCAGGCGTTGTCGAGCAGCGCCTGCTCGTCGAAGGGGAAGCTGCCCGCGACGGAGAGCGTCACCGTCGTCTCCGTCGCCGTCGTGGCGGCGGACTGCACGGTGACGTAGGCGGAGGCGTTGGCCTGCTCCAACCCCGCGGTGCACAGCACCAGGAGCCGCTGGCCACGGAGCAGCGCCTCCTCTGCTGACAGGGGCGGCGTGAAGACGAGCGAGCCCGCCGATGCAGAGGTGAGCCTGCGCCCGAAGAGCGGGTGGCGGTAGTGCACCACCAGCTCGTCGCTGCCCCAGGGGCCGGAGCCATCCCTCTCCCCGCCGGCGACCGCGGTCCCTCCGGGGCCCATGGCCCAGGGCTCCAGCGCGAAGTTGGGGTCGATGCCGTAGCCGGTGAGCTGCAGGGCCCGCTCGAGCTGCAAGGACGCCACGCGCAGCGTGGCCTGCACGCCCGCCGTCTCCGCGTGCAGGACGTACTGCTTCTGGTTCGCGAGGAACGCGCCCATGGCCGCGGCGAGCACCACGCCCATGATGCCCATCGCGACGAGCATCTCCAGGAGGGTGAAGCCGCGCGCGCGGCGCGGCGTGAGGGAGCCGCGCATCAGAACTGCTCCGGGAGGCCGTCTGGCAGCACGCTGGGAGGAAAGAGCGATGCCGAGTTGTACTGGACGAGCTGCGACACGATGCTCCGGTACCGGTCCGAGTTCCCCACGGGGAAGCGGAGCGCCACGTTGACCAGCCGCGCTTCGCAGCCGTCCGCCACGTTGCTGTTGGCGTCCAGGGGCCACACCGTCCACGCCAGCTGGTAGCGCGCCTGGACGAGCTCCGCGAGCAGCGCGCCCGTGTTGCCCGGGTACGCCATGGCGCCGAGTGTGAGGGCATCCGTGGTGGTGCCCACGTCCGACGCGGTGGCGTCACTCGAGGGCAGCGCGGTGTACTGGAGCGTGACGGCGGGCGTGCGGTCCACGCCGAGGTCGTCCTCGGAGAGCTTCATGGCGGCGGAGTACGCCGCGCACGCGCCGCCGTTCGGCTGCATCCGGGGGTCGTCCCAGCGCCAGCGGCTCGCGGCCTCGGTGAAGTCACGCAGGACGGCGGAGGCACGCGCGGTCCGCCGTGCCAGGCCGTTCTGCGCCGAGGCCACCACCTGCAGCTGCGCCACCCCGAGGACGCCGACGGCCAGGATGGCCGTGGACACCATCACCTCGAGGAGGCTGAAGCCGCGCGCCCTTCGCGACGCGTGCTTTCGCATGGTCGGGCTCCGCATGTCAGAAGGCCACCGCCAGACCCGTGGGCTCGCTGAACGCGATGCACAGGCTGCGGGCGTCGGAGTCGAGGTTCACCATCTTCAGCACGCCGCCCAGGCCGAGCGGGCCCGTCATCGCGCGCACCATCCCGTCCGGCGTGAAGCGCAGCGCCCCCACGCACTGGCCGGCCTGCGCCTCACAGAAGGTGCACAGCGCATTGCCGCACGTGGGGTCGCTGCGCGCCGCCCGCGTGCCGGTAATCCCCAGGTAGCCAGGAACCGCGTCCGGACACGCCGGCACGACCGAGCCATCGCGCGGCACGAAGGTGAGGCCGCTCATCCCGTAGGAGGTGCCCAGACCGTTGTATTCGTCGAAGATGCCCTGCGGCGCCGCGCCGATGGTGGCCATGATGTCGTCCAGGGCCGGCGTAGTGCGCAGTGCGAGCGCCTCGTCCTCGTAGAGGATGACCCGCGGCACGCTCGAGAGCGGGAAGGCGCTCGTGCTCTCCAGGTTGCTGAACACGAGGTAGACGTCCGTGTTCTGCGCCGCCGCGCGCGAACGCGCCTGCTGGAAGGCGTTCATGACGGTGAAGCGGGCGCCGGAGACGCGGGCCGAGCGGGTGGCGTTGCTCAGCGCGTAGACGGCCAGTGAGACGAAAATCGCGCCCACGGCGATGGCGGTCATCACCTCCACCAGCGTGAAGCCGCGGATGCGACGGCGAATATGTGTGGAGGAGTGAATGGCCATGGTGTACCCGCGGGCAGCGGACGCTGCAAGCGGGGGGCCATGGCGAGCAGGCGAGCAAGTGCTGGAAGTCCCTGGGTCGCGGACCCACGTCCGGTCCCTCACAGGGTCATCCGCGCAACGGTTGCAGGGTGCTGCTGTGCAAGAGTTGCGATGTGGGCAGATGTAGGCTGCGGGTCGGCCTGTTGGAGTCAGTCGCAGCTGGCGGCCGCGTGGCGGCACTCGTGGACGCGGCGTGGCACCTCGAGCCAGTGCAGCGGCCCCATGATGTCACCGCCCCCGACGGACACGGACAGCGGCGCGGAGCCCGGCTCGATGGACACGCCGCTGTAGACGATCTCGCCCGACGCCTTGTTGACCGTGATGAGCGGGGCCGGCTGGTGCGGAGCAATGTGCGTGTCCCGCCTGCGGGCGCGCACGGTCGAGGCGTAGGTGACCGAGCCCGCGGTGCCACAGGAGATGGCGCCGGAGATGGCGTCCGCCTGGTACAGGTAGGCCGTGTCGGCGGGAAGGCTCGTCGCACCGCAAGCGACCGCCGTGCTCGGGTTGGGCTCGAGCGTGTTCCAGAGCACGCACCCGCCGAGCAGGAGCGCGGAGCTCGCGGTCTTCTCGTCGCGCGAGAAGGCGTGGGTGAGCCTCCACCCGTTTCCGTTCGCGGCAGCGGTGGCGGTGCCGCTGACGTCCACGAGGTCGCTGCCCGTCAGCGCAGCGCCGTCGTACGTCGCGGGAGCACTCTGCAGCGTGCTCCGGCCGCGGGAGCCGGAGTCGAAGAGCTTGAACGAGAAGAAATTCGAGTACTCGGGCGGGCTGCTCGGCGTGTAGGCCACCTCTGCCTCGAGCGGGCGCCCGAGGGCATCCGGACACTCCACGCCACCATCTGCACCCCAGTCGCAATAGAGCCCGCTCGAGAAGCTGGACGTGGTGCCTCCGCAGGTGATGCTGAAGTCGAGGTCCACGTCCGCCACGTCCGAGCAGCTGGCGCCCTGGCTCAACGAGTCGTAGGTGAGCGAGGCCGTCGGCGCGAGCGCGCTCGCGGTGTAGGACCAGCCTCCCGTGGTGGAGTGTCCGCTGGTACCACCGCTCGGCGCCGGCCCCACCCGGTACACGGCGGACTGCACCGACACGCTGCAGCCCTTGCGGATGCACGAGGAGAGGTTCGCGAGCCCGCACGTCCCGCCGTTGGGCTCCTTGATGTTGTCGCGGTCCCCCGAGCCGATGAAGACGCGGATGTCGCCGCCCGGAAGGAGGGCCACCACGGCCCGCTGGAAGAAGGGACTGCGCCTGGAGAACGGCTGGCCCTTGAACTGGACGAAGCCGCGTCCTCCGGACCAGTTGTCGTACCGGCCGTCGCTGTCGCCGTCGTCTCCAGGCGCTTGCATGTCGAGCGTCCACACCTGGCCGGCCAGGTCACCGACGACGCCGGTGTCGAAGAGGCCATCCGAGTTGGAGTCGATGAGCGAGACCGGCGCCGCCACGGGCGCCAGCTGTGCCCGAGGGTCCGTCGCCGAAGCGGCGTCCGCAGCGGAGAAGCGGTACACCTGCTCCCCGGTCCACGCATCGAGCAGGGAGATGGACCGGCCACGCAACAGGGCCGGGTCGTACCCGCCCCCGAGCCCGACGACATAGCGCTCGCGGGCCCGCTGCCCGTGGACCTCGAAGGCGCCGCTCGCATCCTCCTCCGCGATGGGACCGATGGGCGGCGCCGCGGGGCCGAGGTCGTTCCAGGACTCTCCCTGGTTCAGCGCCTCGCTCGTCCCCGGCGGTGGAGCGGACCAGAGGAAGCGTGGTGATGCCGGGTCCGTCACGTCCAGGGCGAAGAAGTGCCGCCCGCCCTCGCGCTCGCCCACGATGGCCACCGTGTGGAACTCGTCCGCCTGCTTCAGGCGGTCCGGCGTGCTCACCGCGCCGCTCCCGTCCGCCCAGATGTCACGGACCATGGGCGTGCCGTCCACCAGGAGCTCGTGGCGCTCGCCGATGGCGTAGCGGATGAGCTTGGGAAGGATGTCCGGCGGGATGAAGGCCCAGAGCTCCTCGCCCGTGCCCAGGTCGAAGCTGCCCGCGCCCCCGTCCGCCGTCGTCACGTGGCTCCCGGCGTGGAAGGCGTGGAGCATCCCGTCGTTGGCCGCCACGAGGACGAGCTGATCCCTCTGCGCGTGGGCCCTCATGTACGTGGCGTACGCATCGGCCCCGCCGGGGGCCAGCCCGGGCATGTAGAGGGACGCCACGCACTGGTTGGCGATGCCGAGGTCGCACAGGAACGGCGGCACCGGCGGTGTCACCAGCACGGGCGTGGAGTGGAAGATGTCTCCCAGGACGTTGGGACGCGACCTCAGCACCGCGGGCGGGGGCGTCGTGCGGTTGTAGGGGTTACGCCGCAGCACGTCCTCTCCGTGCACGAACCGGATGACGTCCCGCGCACAGTCCTCCTCGGTGGCGTAGGGATTGCGCGTGTACCCCGAGAGCGTGGTGCAGAAGTCCCCGGCCACGCCTCCGAGCTGAAGGAGCGGCGTGAGCGTCGAGACGTTCGAGAGGTCGAACGGAACGAGCGTCGGGTCGTACTGGCCGGTGCTCCCACGCGGTGCCACGGTGTAGATGCTGCGCGGAGGCGACGAGCCGCCCGCGACGATGTCGTCCGCCCGGGCCGTCAGCTCCGCGGCGGCCTCCCAGATGGGCGCGGCCGGGACGCTTCCGCCGTCGGAGCCTCGCCGGAGCGGCCACCCACCGTCCCACGTCGCGGTGTGGTCCAGGAGCGCGAAGTCCCCCCTGCTGTCCTCACCGACGAAGCTCCCATTGCTGTCGCGCAGATAGAGGTCGTAGCAGCTGTTGTTCCGGTTCGGATTCACGCCGCCATCGTTGTTCCCGTAGTCCCGCGTGGTGCACCCCGCTGCGAACTCGTTGTAGAGGTCGAAGCGCGTGAGCGTTCCGGACCACTGGCCGCCGTTGCCCGGGCGGAAGCGGGGGATGAACGCGGAGGTGATGCCGCGCGTCTGGACCGAGGGAATTGCGGCCGCGGAGAACGACGTCGCGCTGGCGATGATGCGCGTGATGACGTCCTCGATGCCGCGCTCCAGGCTCCGGAAGTCCTCGGCGTAGATGGGCGAGCCCGTCCCTCCCTCCCGCGCAACCTCCTGGAGCGTGGTCAGCTCCCCGTAGACGTTCCGGCTGTCCCCGATGGCCACGACATAGGTGCGAATCCGGCTGTTGCCGTTGGAAGGGGACACGGACGCGGGGTAGGTGCGCATCCATCGAGCCACGTCGTCCGCGAAGTCGCTGGAGCAGGTTCCACCCGGCGTCAGGCGGGCAGCCGGGCCGGAGATGGTGGCACCCGGCCCACCCACGATGGAGGGGTCCAGGAAGTCGTCCCCGTCATCCTCCGCCCCCATGCCGAGCGTTCCGCACAGCGCCTCGGCGCTGCAGTGGTGCGGGAGAGCGCCGGTGGAGTCCCTCGTGCACGACGGGTTCGCCGTGTCGCCGCGCCCGTCGGAGAAGAGGACGATGAAGTCACCGCCGCAGTTGTCGCAGGGGCCGCTCTTCCCGTTCTCCATGGGACCGCGCTTCGACGCGTCCATTCTGTAGTGCCAGGGGTCCTCCTGTCCTCCCATGTACCAGGCGGTGGCGAGGAGCATCTCCGCCAGTGGGTTGGCGTCGCTCACGTACGACAGACCGTCGATGGCGCCCCGCTTCTGGTTGAGGGGGCGCCCCTGGCCGTTGCACGACTGCGGGAGCATCTTCTGGACGACCTCGCCTCCTGCCCCCGTCGCGCCGTTCGTGGCGACCACCGCGTCGCGCAGCTCGGACAGCAGCGGGCCGTTCACGAGCCGCTTGTAGGCGAGGCTCAGGAGCGTCCACTTGGGCGGGTGGAACCGCAGCCAGTTGGTGGAGAAGACGCCTGCCCCCGGCGTGACGTCGTTGTCCGCCACCTGCGGGTTCAGCCAGTAGCCCTTCGTGTCCACGCACGTCCTGCACGCTGCCTGTTGCGTGACGCCACCCGCGTTGCCGCATGCCTCGTCCACGGTCTCCGCCGTGCCTCCGCCATTTGCAGGCCAGCTACCGTATCGGTAGGCCCTGCCCGCCTGCAGGCCGTCGGACTGGCCGCCTCCGCCCGAGTACGTCGGACCGGGGTCGGGGTACGTCTTCGCGGGAGAGTACGGGCCCTGCAGGCTGCTGGGAGCGGCCGGCGGCGTCAGGTCTGATGGCATGAAGTACTCCAGGCCGCCGAGGTACGTGTTGGTGCATCCCGTGGGGAGGCTTCCGCCGAGGCCGGCCCGGATGCGGTAGAGGCGCTGGAGGAAGGACTTCATGGACGCCTTCGCCGGGTACAGCAGAGTGACGTTCGTGTTCCCCGTCTGGCCGGAGACCGCGGTGAAGAAGTCGTTGTCCCCGCCTTCGGGTGGATTCACGTGGAAGTCCATCCGCTCCAGCGCGCGGTTCCAGCACGCCACGTCGGTGGACGCCCGCGCCGTGGAGCCGAGGCACAGGAGGACGGCCGTCACAGCGGCGATGGGAAGACGCATGGCGGGCACCCTCACAGTCCGAACCTCACGAGGAACTCCACTTCGTTCTGCTGCGCGGGGGCTCCGGTGGGCGTCGTCCCGCGCGAGCAGACCACCGTCATCCGGTACACCTGTCCGCCCATCCCGCTGCGCGCGATGCGGTTGGACACGTCGCTCACGCCGAACGCGGCCTGCGCGGCGCCGGTCGCGGCCGTCACCGAGGCCACGTTGATGTTGTCGTAGTGGCCCGTCGCGAGCGTGTGGTCCCCCACCACCGTGTGGAGCGTCATGTCCGTGGGAGACACACCGGATGCGGTGAACTGGCTCATGAGGAGCTCACGCGCCGCGTCCGCGCAGCTGACGGACTGGTCGTACCGGCGCTTGGCCCCGGCGGCGTCCACCTCGCTCGTCGCCCGAGTGACGATGGCGAGCCCGATGACGCCCAGGACGAGGACGATGACGACGGCGAGCAGGAGAGCGGAGCCGCGTTCCCCGCGGCGTCGGCCCGTGTGTGAGCGTGGCATGTCCGGCTCCGACGGCTAGAAGGTGAAGGGGCCCCGCGACTCCATGTTGCGGAGCGTGATCTCGGTCCGCGCGACGAAGCGCCGGAAGCCACCTCCCGCGAGATTGCCCGTGCGGTTCTCCGCGCCCTGCACGGTCTCTCCCGCCCAGCCGGGGCCGTGCCTCGGGTCCGTCCGCGTGGAGCGGAGCGTCAGCGTCACGCGGACGGCGCGCACGTTCGCGGGATGCAGGGTGAAGCGCGCGGCGGCACCCGCGGGCGTGTTGTAGAGGGGGGCGGTCGCGCCGCGGTTCGGCTCCTCGGGCGCACCCGCGGCCCGGTTGTTGCCGATGATCCAGTCTGCGTCCGAATCCGGTGCTGCGAAGGCGGGGTTGGGCTGCAGCAGGTAGGCGACCTGCATGTCCTCGACGTTTCGCGCGAGGGGGACGAGGTCGTCCGTGTCCCCCGGAGGGAGTGCGCCGTCGTCGTCCAGGTCGAGCCCGGTGTCGAGCATGAGCCACGGAGTCCCGGCAATCGTGGTGACGAAGTAGCGCGAGCGGTCCACCAGGAAGAGGGCTGCGCCCGCGACCGCGTGGCAGCCCTGAAGGCTCGCGTGGTCGTTGTAGGGAACGGCGCTGGCGGCCTCGGGCACGAGCTCCACCAGGCCTCCATTGCCGGTGTATGCCGTGGAGAGGGTGAGCATCACCGCGTTCAGGCCGCCCGCGCAGGCCGCGAGCACGATGCGACCCCTCTCCAGGACCTGGCCGTTCGCGAGCGTCACGCTGACGGTCCTTGGTGCGCCCGCGAGGTTGACTGCTTCGATTGGCCACGCGTTGCCCGAGAAGCAGCCCCCGGGCGTGGCGCACGCGGCGCCATCGAAGTCCTGCCACCGGTAGAGCGGACTGCGAGAGACGAAGACGAGCTCGTCCGGGGCATCGAAGCGGTCACGGCATGGGCCGCCCACGGGACACCCGGAGACCATGTCGATGGCGAAGCGCGGATCCACGCCCCACCCCGCCTGGCGCAGCGAGCCTTCGAGCTGCAGCGTGGCGTCCCGGATGGACTCGCTCGCCACGCGCGTGAGGTCCGCGGCCTGCAGCGCCTGGTTCTGGCTCAGGAAGCCCATCGTGGCGGTCCCGATGACCAGGAGCACCACGGTGGATGCCACGAGGAGCTCGAGCAGCGAGGAGCCGCGGGAACGGGAGGGACGCGCCGTCATGGGAAGATGGCCTGCGGATTGGGCTTGAACGTCATCGCCGTGAGCTGGCGGAAGCCCGTGCCCGGCTCCCTCCAGCGCACGATGATCTGAACGAGCACCCCGTTCGGAGTTCCCGTCCCCTGCAGGTCCGCGGCGAAGACGTTCCAGTAGCGGGTGAACTCGGGGTCCCCGTCTCCATCCACGTCGGGAGAGAGCCCCTGATACCCGGCACCGAGCGCGTCCGCGGTGCTCGCATGGGAGTCCCCGGGCATCTCGGAGAACTGGGCCACGTATGTGGGCGTGTCCGCGCGCCCCATGTCCCACCGGCTCTGGATGGCGGCGTCCGAGAGCGAGGTGACCGTCGCCATGGGCGCGAGGCGGGGGTCATTGAAGGTCCACCTCCGGATGTTCTCCTCGATGTCCGTGGCCATGGCCGAGGCCTGCGTCATCCGCCGGCTGAACTGGTTGGCGCGAACCGTGATGACCTGAAGGGAAGCGAACCCGAGCAGGCCGATGAGGAGGACGACCATCGCGATCATCGCCTCGATGAGCGTCACTCCGCGCGGATGCGTGCGCCTCCTCTGGCCCGGGCGCATGCCTCACCTCTCGAACGTCTCGACCACACCGGAGAGGCCCAGGATGGCCACCGCGAGGGTGCGGGTCGCGCCCCGGTGCGTGCCGGTGAGGGTGAACTGGTGGCCCATGGCCCTGGGCGCGCCGAGGAACCTCGCACCCCCACGTGGCTCGAAGACCACGGCGCCGAAGCCCTGGTTCGTGCCCGCGTCCCGGCAGAAGCTGCACGCGGAGGTGACGGGGACGCCGGCGAAGGGCGCCGCGAGCGACGCACCGTAGCCGTCGGTCGGTCCGAAGGTGATTCCCTCCGGAAAGCTGCCGGAGACGATGACCGTTCCGGGCGCCGCGGGGTCGAACGCGTCCACGTCGAACCCGTCGGGGGCCTCGACTCCCCACCAGCGACCGTCCACGGTGTCCACGATGAAGGCCGTGGCCACGCCTCGTCCAAAGGCCTCCGCGCGGGTCTGTCGCACACCCTGGGCAATGCGGGCGCTGACGTTGGAGAACGAGGCGCGGGTCCTCAGCCCATCGAGCGCCGCGACGGACAGCGCGGTGAGGATCGCTGCAATCGCCAGCGCGACCGCGAGCTCCAGCAGAGTGAATCCAGGTGAACGTTGCGCACGCATGTCTGCCGGAGCGCGTGCAAGTGCGGTGCGCCGGCCAAACGTGCGGAACGCCTCGGCCCGGGCTCTCGGCACGGCACGGCGTGCAGGCTACTTCGTGCGGGGTCCGCAAACGCTGCGGAGTAGGGCCTCTGCGCTCATCCCCGGGGGACGGGATGAATGCACGGAAATCCAACCCCCCTCACCCCGCCCCTCTCCCAGAGGGAGAGAGGAACTGGGGTCAGCTTCCAGACACGGTGACGAAGAACCCCTCTCCCTCGGGGCGAGGGAAAGGGTGAGAGGCCGTCACCGTGTCGCCTTCCCGCCCGTCAGGCCGCGCGCGTCTCCGAGTCATCCGCCTGCTTGTAGAGCGCCTCCACCTCCTCGCCGTAGCGCGCGAGCACGTTGCGGCGCTTCAGCTTGAGGGAGGGCGTCAGCATGTCGTTCGCGGTGCTGAAGTCCTCGCTGATGAGGAGGAAGCGCTGCGGCTTCTCGTAGCCCTTGATGTTGCGGGTGAACTCGTTCACCTGCTCGCGGTAGAGCTGCTGCACCTCGGGCCGCTTGAGCAGCTCGGGGATGGAGGAGGTGTCCAGCCCCTTCTCGGTGGCCCACTTCTTCAGCATCTCCATGTCCGGGACGAGGATGGCCACGTTGAAAGGCCGGTTGTGCCCGTCGACCATGGCGTTGGCGATGAAGGTGGAGAGAGTCAGCGCCTGCTCGATGGGCACCGGCACCACGAACTTGCCGTTCTCCAGCTTGTACTGCTCCTTGATGCGGCCGGTGATGTAGAGGTAGCCCTGCTCGTCCAAGTAGCCCATGTCCCCGGTGCGGAACCCGCCGTTGCCAGTGAACACCTTCCCGTTCTCCTCCGGCAGGTTGTAGTAGCCCATCATCACGTTGTGGCCGTGGACCACCACCTCGCCCTGCCGGGTGTCCCCGCTCGCCGAGGTGTCAATCTCCACGCGCACGCCCGGAATCGCCTTGCCCACCGAGCCAATCTTCCGGTTGTTGGGGAAGTTGGCCGTGGCGATGGGCGACGTCTCGGTGAGGCCGTAGCCCTCGTAGACGGTGATGCCGAGGTTGTCGATGAACTCGGCCACCTCCTTGGAGATGGCCGCGCCGCCGGAGAAGGCGTACTTGAGCCGCCCGCCGAAGCGCGCGCGCACCTTGGAGAAGACCACCTTGTCGAAGAAGGCGTGCTGCGCCTCGAGCAGGGCGCTCTTCTGTCCCTTCTCCGCCAGGGTCCGCCGCTGCGCTGCCACCGCCATGCCGCGGAAGAAGAGCGCGCGCTTCACCGGGCTCTCGC
>JAKEEX010000090.1 GCA_022616315.1 Myxococcaceae bacterium | reverse complement strand
GGCGCGTGTTCTCGTCGTCCGGGTGCGCGGCCACGTACAGGACGCTGCCCACCACGCCCAGGCGGCGGATGCCGGAGGCGATTTCTCCTGCGTGGGGCTGGTGGGGAGGGCTCGCGTGCGCAGAGGACCCGATGGCGAGGCTCATGCCCAGCACCGCTCCGAAGAGGCTGAGGTTCCGCATGGGCGCGTGACGGTACACCAGTCGCGGGCGGGCGGAAGTGGGTGAAGGTGGTGGGAATATCGGTGCGGGGGCGTGGTTCGCGGGGCGCTCCGGGGAATGGAATGGGTGAATCGGACCATTCGCTGCGGCTTGGACCCGTTGGCTGCGTCGCCGTGCCCTCTCACGACTTACCTGCTATCTCCTCACCCCCGTGACGGCCTCCTTCTCTGCCGCCTGGATGCGCGGCGACCCTCGAGCCCTCTCGTTCCTGCCTGACGCGTACCGCCATCGCAGCGCCCGGGCGGAGGCCGTCGCGGCTGCGGCCACGCGCTCCGTCGACGCGGCGCTCCACGCGGCCCTGGTGGAGCGCAACGCCCGCCTTCCCGCGAGCCCGGCCCGCCAGCGCCACCTGGAGCTGCTCGCGCGCCCCGGCACCGTCGCGGTCGTCACGGGCCAGCAGGTGGGCCTCTTCCTCGGCCCGCTCTTCACCGTCTACAAGGCGGCCTCTGCGGTGGTGGCCGCGCGGGCCCTGTCGGAGGAGACGGGCCGGCCGTGTGTGCCCGTCTTCTGGCTGCAGACCGAGGACCACGACCTCCCGGAGGTCGACCACTGTCTCATGCCACGCGCGGAGGGTGAGCCGCTGCGCGTGGCGCTGTCCCTCCCGGACGCGGCGGTCTCGCGCGTCCCGGTGTCGCAGGCGCGGCTGGGGGAGGGCGTCCGCGCGGCGCTCGCTGCGCTCCGCGTGGAGCTGGGGGAACTGCCGCACGCGGGGGAGGTGCTCGAGTTCCTCGAGCGTGCGTACCGCCCCGAGGTGACGCTGCCGGAGGCCTTCGCGGAGGTGCTCTCCTCGCTGTTCGCGGACGAGGGGCTGGTGGTGCTCGACGCTCGGGATGCGCGGCTCGGTGCCCTCGCGGCGCCGCTGCACCGGCGGGCGCTGGAGGAGGCAGAGGCCATTGCCTCCGCGCTCGCGGCTCGCTGGGCGGCCCTGGCGCGGGAGGGGTTCTCCGAGCAGGTGCACCTGCGTCCCGGGGCGCCGCTGAGCTTCGTCTCTCCGGAGGGTGTGGACGGGCCGCGGTACCGGCTGGAGCGAGGGGCCGCTGCGGACACGTGGAGCCTGGTGGGCCACCCGGAGGGCGCCACGGTGCGCACCTCGCAGCTGCGCGACTGGCTCGCGCAGGAGCCTCGCCGCTTCACGACGTCCGCGCTGCTGCGGCCGTTGCTGCAGGACACGTGGCTGCCCACCGCGGCGTACGTGGGCGGTCCGGGGGAGGTGGCGTACTTCGCGCAGCTCGCGCCGCTCTATGCGCACCTGGGCCTGCCCATGCCGCTCGTCGTCCCGCGCGCCCGCTTCCGCGTGCTGGAGGCGCGCACGCGCAGCCTGCTGACGACGCTCGGCCTCACCGCCGACGAGGCCGCGGCTCCCCGTGACACGGTGCTCGCGAGGCTCGCGGACCGGGAGGGGGCGGGAGGGCACGAGTCTCCCGCGTCGCTGGAGGCACGGCTCGCCGGACCGCTCCTGGCGGAGCTCTCGCGACTCTCCGCGCAGCTGCCCGCACTGGAGCCGGGCCTGTCGCGCGCGCTGCGGCGCACGGAGGGCACGGTGCGGCGCGCGGTGTCGCGGCTGGCGGGGCGCTACGGGCGCGTGCTCGCGGAGGCGGACCGGGTCCGGGTGCAGCGCGTGGAGCGGCTGCAGGCGGCGCTCACCCCCGGTGGCGCGCCCCAGGAGCGGGTGTACGGGCTCCCGGCGTATGCGGCACGGCACGGAGCGCGCGCCTTCGTGCAGCAGGTGCTGAGCGCGTGTGAGCCCTTCTCCGGCGCGCTGAAGGACCTCACGCCATGAGCGGCCCCGAGGGGACGGAGTTCGGGCTCGAGGTGCTCGCCTTCGGCCCGCACCCGGACGACGTGGAGCTCTTCTGCGGGGGCCTGCTCGCGCGCATGAAGGCGCAGGGCTACCGCACGGGCATCGTGGACCTCACCCGCGGGGAGAAGAGCTCTCGCGGGACGCCGGAGACGCGGGCCGCGGAGACGGAGGCGGCCAGCCGCGTGCTGGGGCTGAGCCACCGCGAGAACCTCGGCCTGCCGGATGGCTGGGTGTCGCCGTGGGCCGGCTTCGAGCTGCCCGAGCCCGAGCGCACCCGCAGCGCGGCCGTCTCGAGCGTGGTGGAGGTGCTGCGGCGGCTGCGGCCCGAGCTCGTCCTGGTGCCGTGGGAGTCCGAGCGCCACCCGGACCACGCGGCTGCGAGCGCGCTCGTCACCCGCGCGCTCTTCTTCGCGGGCGTGCGGCGCTTCGAGACGGAGCCTGCCTACGGGCCCTTCACGCCGCGGCAGGTGCTGTACTACCCGCTGCGCCACCTCGCCTCCCCGAGCGTGGTGGTGGACGTGACGGACGCGCATCCCACGAAGGTGGCCGCCATCCGCTGCTACGCGAGCCAGGTGGAGGCGCGGCCGGATGCGCCGCCCACGCTGGTGGGCTCGCCGCTGTCGCTCTCCTCGCTGGACGCGCGCGACCGCTTCTACGGCGCGCAGGCAGGCGTGGCCTTCGGGGAGCCGTACGTGATGCGGGAGACGCTCGCGCTCGCGGACCCGGTGGACCACTTCCGCCGCAACAGCTTCGCCAGGCCCCTCTTCTTCCCGGAGCGCGGATGAGCCGCCCCCTCAACGTGGGCATCACCTGCTTTCCGACCTTCGGCGGCAGCGGGATGATTGCGACGGAGATTGGCCTCGCCATGGCCGAGCGAGGGCACCGAGTGCACTTCATCGCGCGGGACCTGCCCGTGCGCCTGCACAGCTCTCGGCTGAAGGTGCTCTTCCACGAGGTGACGGAGAGCACCTACCCCGCGCTGCAGCAGTCGGGCACGTACACGATTGCGCTCGCCTCGCGCATGGTGGAGGTGGCGCGGTACGAGCGGCTCGACGTGGTGCACGTGCACTACGCGGTGCCGCACGCCACCGCGGCGTGGATGGCGCGGGAGGTGCTGGGGGACGCAGGGCCGCGGGTCGTCACCACGCTGCACGGGACGGACACCACGCTCGTGGGCAGGGACCCGAGCTACCTGCCCGTTACGCGGCACTCGATTCTCAAGAGCGACGTGGTCACCACGCCCTCCGCCTACCTGCGCGAGGCCACCCGCGTGGGGTTCGACCTGCCCGCGGAGTTTCCCATCCGCGTCCTGTACAACTTCGTGGACACGGAGCGCTTCGCGCCGCGGCGGGACCGCGAGGCCCTGCGTGCGGTGTTCCCGGACCTGCAGGCCGGGGAGCCGGTGCTGGTACACGTCTCCAACTTCCGCGCGGTGAAGCGGGTGGAGGACGTGGTGTCCGTCTTCACCGAGGTGCACCGGCGGCGCCCGTGCCGGCTGCTGATGATTGGTGACGGGCCGGAGCGCTCACCCGCGGAGCGGCACGTCCGGAAGCTGGGCCTGGACGCGCGCGCCGTGTTCCTCGGCAAGCAGGAGCACTTCGCGGAGCTGCTCGCGGCCTCGGACGTGTTCCTGCTGCCGAGCGAGCAGGAGAGCTTCGGGCTCGCGGCGCTGGAGGCGCTCAGCTGCGGCGTGCCCGTGGTGGCGAGCGCCGTGGGCGGCGTCCCGGAGCTGGTGGTGCACGGGAGGACGGGGTTCCTCGCGCCCGTGGGGGACGTGGCCGCCATGGCCGACGCCGTCCTGGCGCTGGTGGAGGACCCGGGCCGCTGGGCCCAGGTCTCCGCCGCCGCGAGGACCCACGTCCTCGAGCACTTCCGCCGCGAGCCCGCCATCGAGCGCTACGAGGCGCTCTACCGGAAGCTCGCCGGGCACACGTGAGCACCTTCCCTCTCCCCCTGGGAGAGGGAAAGGGTGAGGGGGGTGTGAGCACTCGGCCCTCACACTGCCCCCCGAAGCGCGCGCCTACTTCACCTTCCAGTCCGCGAGCGCCTTGGACACCTGGTCCTTGAAGAAGAAGTTCTGCTCCTTCTGGCCCAGGTCCCACGCGGCCTGCGCGGACTTGCGCGCCTCCGCGTACTGGCCCTTGCGCGCGAGAATCTCCGCGCGCGTCCACTGGGTGTACCAGTTCGGGTTCAGGGCCACGGCCGTGTCCGCCTGCTTGAGGGCGGCGTCGTGGTCCTTCTGCGTCTCCGACAGGTAGCGGGCCGCGTTGGCGTGCACGCGCCAGGTGCCGCCGGTGGCGCCCTGGATGCTGGCCAGCGCCTGGGCCCTGGTGTCCACCTTCACCGGGACGGAGATGCGCAGCTTCTCCCACTCGAGGTCGAGCCGGGTGCCGTCATCGGTGGTGTCCGAGAAGATGTAGGCGAGGCGCTCCCGGTGCGGGACGGCCGCGGTGGTCGCGGAGACGCGCACCACGTCGTCCTTCGCGTCGTACTGCTTGCCCGTCCACAGCCCGAGCTCCTTGCTCAGCGCCACCGTCCAGCCCTTCGCGGACGGGAGGGTGACGAGCGCATACGTGCCCGCGGGCACGGGCTTCCCGCCGAAGGTGACGTCCTTGCTGAAGATCACCTTGGTGGCAGCGTTCGCGCCGCTGCGCCACATCTGGTCCATCGGGACGAGCTCGCCCCAGACCTTGCGCCCCTTCACGGCGGGGCTCGAGTACTCGATGGAGATGTCCGTGACACCCACCTCCTGGGACACCTTCGCTCCGGGGCTGGGAGCCGGCAGGCGCAGCTGCTGGGCAGCCGCGGGGAACGTCAGGGCCAGCGCGAGCACACTTCCAAGGGCAACGTTGCGCATCGCTCTCACTTCGTCCTTTCTCTCGTTCATGGAGACTGCGGGGAGGCGCCGGGACTCTACATGCGCATCCCCGCATCCCTCCACTCCCGAGCACGTGGGCAGGCGAGTTCACGCGCTCGAGGCATCTCCGCACCCGAACCATCGCGTCGGCCGCTGACGGCATGGAGCGCGTGCCTCCGCTGTGGAGTCGAAGCAAACCGCGGAACCACCTCCAGCCGAACCGGAAACACACGCTCCACAGTCGACCCGAACTTTGCCGCAAAGACCTCCGGCCCCTCCTCCTTCAGAACGAAGTCCGGCGCGGGAGGCACCATGAGAGGCACATCCTCTTTGCCGTTGAATACCGTGGGGAGCAGCGGACCTTCTTCCGAATCGCCCCAACACGCAGCACAGGCCTCATGTCGGGAGCCGTCGGCAAATGTCGCGACAGCCAGGCACCAGGCCAGTCGGACGTTGGAAGGCACCCGTCCGTCTGCAGTGAACTTCACCGGCACGAGCCCTTCGTCTTCGTCCTGCCAGGAATCCGCCTCGATCGCCTTCGGCTCCGGGATGGCCATCTCCGCATAGAAGTCGTCGACCGTGTCCCGGCAGTGGAACTGCACGTCTCCGCCTTCGCAACGTCGTGAGTACCGGTCCTCGCCGACCCCGCACGCCTCGAGCAGCTCAACCTGGTGGTCCCCGACGACTGACGAGGTGAGCACGACCGGGAGCGTCAGCGCCCGCGCGACGCCATGTCGCCGAAGGTGTCACGCGCCTCCAGCCGGCCCTGCTCGAGCAGGCGCCTCCCCTGGCACCGGCCCGGGGACCGCCGCAAGCGGCACTGTGGGACTGACGCACCCCTCCTTGGAGGAGCCACCCGTCCACGGAGCGCGATGTTGTC
>JAKEEX010000089.1 GCA_022616315.1 Myxococcaceae bacterium | reverse complement strand
GTGGACCCTGCTCCTCCTCTCCGCCGCGTCGCCGGCCACGGTGAAGTCCGTGCACGGAGACGTCCAGGTGCAGGACGGCACGCGCTGGCGTCCCCTGGTGGAGGGCGCGGTCCTTGCGCCCCTGACCGAGCTGCGCAGTGGGCCCCGTGCACGGGCCGTCCTCGCGCTCCAGACGGGCGAGGCGCTGACCGTGGGGGAGGGCGCGCAGGTCCGGCTCGAGTCCGCGGAGGCCCCTCGTGTGTGGCTCACCCGGGGCGAGCTGGAGGTGGCGCTCCGTCCCGGCACCCGGGGCGTGTCGCTCGCGGACGCCGGAAGCGGCGCCACCGCCGTGGGCGAGCTCGCGCGCCTGCGTGTGACGCGCGCGGGAGCAGGCGTGGTGGTGGCGGCGCTCGAAGGCGAGGCGCGCGTGGGTCCCGCGGGTGCCGAGGTGCCGCTCGAGGCCGGCGAGGCGCGGGTGGTGGCGCGCGAGGCCGTGGCCGACGCCATTCCACTTCCGGTGGCCCCTCGAGCCGTGGGTCCATCACCCGACGCGCGCTACCTCTGTCCGGGCCTGGTGGTGCGGCTCGAGTGGGCCGCGCGCCCGGAGGCGGCCGCCTACCGCGTGGAGGTGGCGCGCGACTCGGGCTTCCATGCGCCGGTCCTCAGCACACGCACCGTCCGCACCCACGCACTCTTCGCCGCACCTTCCCCCTCGCCCTATTTCTGGCGGGTCGCCACGGTGGCGGCGGATGGCACCGCCGGGGACTTCTCGCGCGCGCGGCCCCTGCACTGCGAGGCCGACGTGCCGCGCGAGCACCTCGTCGCTCCCGCTCCGGACGCGCGCGTGCGCAACCTGCCGGAGTTGCCGCTCGAGGTGGAGTTCCGCTGGGATGCACTTCCCGGGGCGGCCGCCTACCGGCTGGTGCTGTCACCCACGCCGGACCTGCGCGGCCCTGACGCGCGCACCGTGGCCGCCACCACGCCGCAGGCGCTCGTCCCGGACGTCGCCCCGGGCACCTGGTACTGGGGCGTCTATGCCGAGGGTGCCCCCGAGCGTCCCCTCTTCCTCGCACCGCGCCGGCTGGACGTCGCGCCGCCCCGCTCCTCCGTGCAGGTCCCCACCGTCCTCGGCGACTGGGGCCCCTGACGCCAGCTCCGCCCGCCATGCTTCCGCCCGTCCAACAGCGACTCCTCTCCGCGACCGGCACCCTCTCCGCGCAACCGCTGCCGCTGCTCCTGCACGCGCTGTGGGATGGGCGGCACAGCGCCGTGCTCACCCTGAGCGCTGCGGATGGGCGTCAGAAGCGGCTCCTCTTGCGCGAGGGAGCGCTCCAGGCCTGCGAATCCAACGACGCGGGCGAGACGCTCCTCGCGTCCCTGGTGGCCAGGGGCGTGCTGGAGGCGGACTACGCCCGACGCGTGCAGGAGGCCGCGCAGGCGTCCGGCATGACGCACGAGGCGATGCTGATGCAGCTCGGGGCGCTGGATGGGCCCGCGCTGCAGTGGCACCACCAGGCGTTGCTGGCGCAGCGCATCCTCGACTGCTTCGGGCCGGGCTGGACGGAGGCGGCCTACACGCTCGCGCCTGCACCTCCGACGCCGGACGGTCCGCGGCTGAACATGCTCCAGCTGCTGCTCTACGGCATGTCGCACGTCACGCCACTCGAGGTGGTGCATGCGCACCTGCCGGAGAGCACGCGCCTGCGCCGCCGTGTCCCGCCTCCGGCCGCCTGGACGTCGCTCAGGCCCACCAACCGCGAGTCCGGCGTGCTCGAGCTGCTCGGGACGCCGTTGACGGCCGCGGGGGTGGCGGCCCGGAGCAACCTGTCGAAGGAGGAGGCGGCGCGCAGGCTCTTCGCGCTCGCCGTGCTGGAGCTGGTGGAGGAGGATGTGGCGCGCCCCACCGCGGCGCCCTCCGCCGTGGTCCAGGTGGTGCGCTTCCTCCGCGAGGAGCAGCCGCGCCTGGAGATGGAGGAGCCGCGAGGACCTGTCGCGGAGGCGCCTCCGGAACCCGTCCCGTCGGTGGAGCCCGAGGGTGACATCACCGGCATCATCCCGACGCACGGTCTGCCGCCTCTGCCCGGCGCGGATGCAGAGGCCCCCGACATCACCGGCGTGTACCGCACACCGGAATTCGTCCTCCAGTCGCTGGGGGCCTCGCCGGTGGTGGGGGGAGTGGAGCTGCCTGCGGTGGAGCCACAGGCCCTGCCTCCGGTGGCGGCGGGAGCGCGCAGGGCACGGAGGGGGAAGAGGCGAGGCGCGCTGGCGGTGGCGGGGCTCGTCGTGCTCGCGGGCTTGGGCGGGGCCGTGATGTGGCGCCTGAAGCCCGCGTCCGTGGGGGCCGTGCCACCTCCCGTGGCCGCCGCCGCGCAGCCGGAGGCGCAGCGCAGCTCGAGTGCGCCGCGGGAGACGTGGGTGGCCGCGCCCCCAGGAGCCCGTGCGCAGCCGCTCAAGCCCCGGCAGCTGTCGCTGAGCGCGTCGGGGATGACGCTGCCACTTCCCGCGGGGCGCGAGCTGGCCCAGGCCACGCGCCTGCTGATGGCGGGAAATGCAGCGGGCGCGCTGGCGCGCTTCGAGGCGCTCGCCCACCGAAAGCCCGCCAATGCCGAGGCGTGGTACGGCGCAGCGGTGGCCCTCTACGGGCTGGAGCGGGACGGCGAGGCGAGGGTCAAGCTGCATCGCGCGCTGGAGGCCGCGCCGGAGCACGCGCCGAGCCATCTGCTCCTCGGGTTTCTCGAGCACCAGGCCGCGGCCATGCCCGAGGCGCGCGCGCACTACGAGCGCTTCCTCGCGAATGCGAAGGATGGCCCGCTCGCTGCGGATGTCTGGGAGTTGCTCTCTCAGCTACCGTGACACCCACGCCGATGTCGTGAACGTGGACGGCGACGTGGCCGTTGACGTTGACGTTGACGTTGACGTGGACGTGGACGTGGACGTGGACGGCGACGTGAACGTGGCCGACGTGAGAGACGCGTTACTCGTCAGGGGCGAGAAGCAGTTCCTCGACGTGCCCGAGCGCAGCGTCGCGATGCTCACCAAGTTCTGTCGGTGATTTCGTCCAGGATCTCGTCGCCGTCGCCGTCGCCGTCAACGACCACGTCAACGTCAACGTCAACGTCAACGACCGTCAGGCTCTGACTTCCGCCGGAGGCGGCCGCGTCAAGCGGGTGCCGAAACAGGCATGAGCGTCAGTGCCCGCTCAGGACACGCCACGACGCACATCCCGCACGCACGGCAGGCATCCGCATTGGGTGTGTACGCCGTCTGACGCCCATGCGCACGGCTCTTCAGGCGCGCGAAGAAGGACAGAGCGTCGAAGTCCGCGTCGTCCATGGTGCGCACCTCGAAGACGTCGTAGGGACACACCTGCACGCAGTCGCCCTTGCCCTCACAGCGCGCGCGGTCCACCTGCGGCGCGAAGCTTCCTTGCGGGGCCTTGCAGTCCTCTCCGGGTCTGTCCGGGTGCTCCGCCGCGCGGCGGGCCTTCTTCGGGTCACGCTCGAACGTCCGTTGACTCATCGGTCCGGGAGTGTGCGCGCTCCACGGACGCATCCGCACTTCCCCGGCATGAAGAACTGTGTCGCCGGGAGCCCCACGCGTGCTGGAGAGCGAGCGGGCACAGGAGGGCACCGCGCGGACCACCGCGTCACCCTTCCGGCCCCCCGGGGGACTGCATACCCCTGTGATGGGGGGGGCAGCGACCCCGAGGTGCCGGCCCCACCGTGTGCACGGAGGTCTCCCGCCCATGCCGGGCGCCCGCAGAGCCCGCTGTCATCGCGCGCCCCACGGAGCGCTGGGACTCCTCTGCCTCGCACTGCTCCTGGCACTCCCCGCCCGCGCCCAGCAGGGTGGAGCACGGGTGCTCCACTGCACCCTCGAGGGCACGGTGGACGCCGGCTCGGTCGCCTACCTCACGGGCTGCGTGCGTGCCGCCGAGGCGCGCCAGGACGTGCTGCTGGTGCGGCTGGACACGCCAGGCGGACAGCTCGAGGCCACGCGCGAGGTGACGCGCAGCTTCCTGGGCGCGAAGGTGCCCGTGCTGGTGTGGGTGGGTCCGTCCGGTGCGCGCGCGGGGAGCGCAGGGCTCTTCCTCGTGCTCGCCTCGAACGTGGCGGGCATGGCACCGGGCACCAACATCGGCGCGGCCCATCCGGTGGCGGGTCCGGGCGGCGCGGACCCGGAGCAGGTCGCCGGCGAGCAGCTGGCGCGCAAGGTGGTGAACGACACCGTGGCCTTCGCGGAGGCCGTGGCACGGCAGAGGGGACGCAACGCTGCGTGGGCGGCGAGCGCCGTGCGGGAGAGCGCGAGCATCCCCGCGGAGAGGGCCGTGTCACTCGGCGTCGTCGAGCTCCAGTCCCCCTCCGAGGAGGCCTTCCTGCGCGCGGTCTCCGGGCGGACGGTGCAGACGGCGGACGCGCCCTGGCGTCTCGACACCGCGGGAGCGCAGCTCGACGTGCTCTCGCCGAGCTTCCGGCAGCGGCTGGTGCACTGGCTCGCCAACCCGTCCATCGTCTACCTGCTCTTCGTCGTGGGCGCGCTGGGCATCGCCATCGAGCTGGCCAGCCCTGGCGTGGGCGTGGCGGGCGCGCTCGGGGGCGTGAGCCTCCTGCTCGCCCTCGTGGCGCTGTCGGTGCTGCCCATCCAGGCGGGCGCGGTGGTGCTGCTGCTCATCGGCGTGGGACTCATCCTCGCGGAGCTCGCCGTCCCGAGCGGCCTGCTCGGCCTCGGCGGCGTGGTGCTGCTGGTGTTCGGTGGCCTCCTGCTCGTGGACCGCGTGGACCCTGCCTGGTTCGTCGAGCCGAGCTTCCGCATTCCCTTGAGGTTGGTGTTGCCCGTCGCCGTGGCGCTCGGAGGGATGGCCACCTACGTGGCGGTGCGCGCCGCGCAGGCCCGGAGGCGGCCCATGGTGGCGGGGGACGTGGGGCTGGTGGGCGAGCACGGGCGGGCGCTGAGCGCCATCACCGCCAAGGGCGGCGAAGCCTTCGTGCACGGCGAGCGCTGGAGCGCGGTGGCTCCCCGTCCGGTCCCGCCCGGGGCGCCGGTGGTGGTTCGGCGCGTGGAGGGGCTCACCCTCTTCATCGAGGAGACGGCGACATGACGGACGCATTCGGCACCCTGGGGTGGTTCGTCGCGCTCGGGGCCCTGTTCCTCGTCTTTCTGTCCGGCGTGCGCATCGTCAACGAGTACCAGGCGGGCGTCGTCTTCCGGCTGGGCCGGTATACCGGCCTCAAGCGCGCGGGCTTCCGGTGGCTCATCCCGCTGGTGGAGCGCATGGTCATCATCGACCTGCGCACCGTCGCGCGCGACGTGCCCACCCAGGACGTCATCACCCGGGACAACGTCAGCGTGAAGGTGAACGCCGTCGTCTACTTCCGCGTCATCCAGGCGGACAAGGCGGTGCTGCAGGTGGAGAACTACCTCTACGCCACCTCGCAGCTGGCGCAGACCACCCTGCGTGCCATCCTCGGCCAGGTGGAGCTGGACGCCCTGCTCGCCGAACGCGACCGCGTCAACCGCGCCATCCAGCAGGTGCTCGACACACACGCCGAGCCGTGGGGCATCAAGGTGTCCAACGTGGAGGTGAAGCAGGTGGACCTGCCCACGGGCATGCAGCGGGCCATCGCCCGGCAGGCGGAGGCCGAGCGCGAGCGCCGTGCCAAGGTCATCGCCGCCGAGGGCGAGCACCAGGCTGCAGAGAAGCTCGCCCTGGCCGCAGAGGTGCTCAACCGCACGCCCTCGAGTCTCCAGCTGCGCTACCTGCAGACGCTGGTGGAGATTACCAGCGGCGGCAACCACACCATCCTGCCCATCCCGCTCGAGCTCCTGCACGCGCTCGGCGCGGCGCGCACCACCATCGGCGGTGAGCCGCGCCCTGCTGCCGCGGCACCACAGGCTTCAGCCGAGGCCGTGCACTGAGCACTCAACGTTCCGCGGTCCCGAACACGTCGAAGAGGAAGTCGCTCACGCGCGCCAGGCCCGGGGCGCGCTCGAGCTGTGGGGGAAAGCGGGAGAAGGCCTTCACCGGACCGAACAGGAGCGTGGGACGGCCGAGCCGCTCGGCGTGCTCCGCCGCCACAACGGCCTCCTCTTCTCCGGGCAGCACCACCAGCGCCTGTGCGCTGAGCACGAGCACCAGCACGCAGCCTTCGGGCTCACCCGTGCGCCCACTCACGGCGGGCAGGTGGGTGTGGATGGCGAGCTCCACGAAGGGATTGGGGCATCCGGGGGACGAAGGGTGGCCACGTGCGTCCACCGTGCCAGGGCACACCGCGAGCGAGAGGCCCACGCGCTCCTTCTCTTGCACGTACGCCTCCGCCACCGCGCGTGGGACGCCGCCCTCGCCGGTGGTCAACACGTCGTAGCCGCGGTCCGCGAGGAGCCGCCCGAGCACCCGGCAGTGCTCGCGCTGCTCGTCGTGCAACGAGCCCACCACCCCGACGACGCGGCGCCGCTGGACCATGAGACGCCTGCGTCTAGCGAGGAGTGGCGTCCCGTGAAAGCGTACCCGGGGGCCGAATTGTCGGCCTCCAGCCGATTCAGGTGGCTTCCAGGCGGAGGCATTCGCCTGCTGGCGAAGAGAGGCCCACCCCCCGGGACAGCCCCACTGCAAACTCGCGCCGCCTCCCGGGCTGGCCATCACGCTCCTGTCACCTCCACGCTGCCACAGTCGCTCTGCAATGGGACGGCGGGACAGGGTGCGCTCCCAGCAGGAGGTTGTGCATGCACGCACACGCAATTGCCTATGGACCGGACGAGCGACGTGTGGCCCTCGCGTGGCCGCAGGGGTTGCTGGAGGTCCACGCCGTGCGCGAGGCGGACGGCGCCCCCGAGGCCCTCCTCTCGTCGCTTCACCCCCACGGCGAGGACGTGGTGCACCTGGCCTTCACGCCGACGGGCGAGCTCGTCTCGGTGGCGAGGGACGGGAGCTGGGCGCTGGTGGATGCGCGAGGAGCCCGCGTGCTGCGAGCGGGCACCGTGGGCGCACCTGGCGCGCACGGGAGCCTCTCTCCCTCCGGTCGCTTCCTCTACCTCGCGAGCACGCAGGAGGGACGGCTCTCGACGTTCCGCGTGGAGCTCCAGACCGGTGAGGTGACGACCGGCGCGTCTCCGGACGCGCACCCCATCGCGAGGGCGTCCGTCTTCGCCCTCGACGACGCGGGCGCTGCGTGCCACTTCCACGGAGGCGGGGAGGAGGGCCTCTTCTTCGTGGACTTCCAGCGCGGGACGGTGGAGAGGCGCCTCTTCGTCGGTGCGCCGCGCAGGCCTTCGCCCGGGAGCGAGCCCGTCCTGGACCTCTCGCCCGCGCTGGGGCTCGGCGTGCGACGCGACCATGGGCCGCTGGAGATGCTCGCCGCGGAGGGGCGCGCGTGGCTCCTGCTCAAGCTGCAGCTCTTCGCGCTGCCCACGCTCGAGCCGCTGCGCTCGCTCGCCACCGTGGGCTTCCGCGTGGACGACGGAAGACCGGAGGTGCGTGCGGTGTGCAGCGCGCCGGAGGGGAGCGCGGAGTACGTGGCTGCGCGCGAGCGGCTCCTGGAGAGCATCACCGCGGTGCGCCTGTCCCCGGCCCGCAGGAGCGCGTGGGTGGCACTGGACGGCGAGAAGGTGCGCGAGGTGGGGCTGGATGGGGAGTGGCGCTCGCCGCTCGTCCAGCACGGTGGACCGCCGCGCCCGGACGCCGAGGTGGCACCACGCTCGCCGCTCCTCCGGCGTGCTCCCCTCACGGTGGGGCCCAGCGGGCAGCTCGTGGCCTTCGGTGCACCCAGCACATTCTTCAACCGCCGCCACCTGGACCTGGAGGACGGTGGCGTGCGGCTCCCGCCGCGTCCGGCGCGCGCTCCCGTGCTGCAGGCCCCGGAGTTCCTCGGCTTCACGGAGGGAGGCCGCCACCTTGTGCTCGCCCATGGCGACGAGGTGCTCGTCCTGGACGCGGAGGACGGAGGGCTGCGCCGACGCTTCGCGCTCGAGCCCGGCTCGGGCGAGGTGACCGGCCTCTCCCTCTCACCGGAGGGCACGCGCCTGGCGCTCTCGCTCTCGGGAGGAGAGCCACTGCTCCTGGGACTGGACGACGGGGCCATCACGGGACTCGGCGGGCCCGCGAACACGCTGGGCGCACGCTTCCTCCCGGATGGGCGCCTGCTGCTCGTGCACCACCAGGGGGCGGTGGTGGTGATGGACCTGGAGAGCGGCCAGCGCGTGACGCACCGGGCAGGGGACGAGGGGCCGGAGGGCGCGCCCCTCTCCACCCGCGAGGAGGCGCACGGCTTCGCATGCTGGACGCACGAGGGCAGCGTGTTTTCGGCCGTGTGCGACGCGCGCGACGTCGTGCAGACGTACGCACTCGTGGGTGGCAGGGTCCGTACCGGGCCGAGCATCGCCCTGGATGCGAGCGCGAGGCTGCTCGCGTGTGACGGGGAGGTGCTGGCGGTGGCGGGGCGGGGGACGCTGTTGCTCCTGGACGCGCGCACCGGGGAGCTCCTCCACGCGCTCCCGGTGGAGGAGCCGCTGCTGCTCGAGCGCGGGGAGTCGAGTGGAGCGCTCCTCGTCTTCGACAGGGAGGAGGGCGTCCTCAGCAAGGTGTGCGTGGAGGAGGGGGCCCTCCTGCCGCTCCTCGCCCACAGGGGCCGCGCGATGCAGGTGGCCCTCAGCGAGCCGGCACAGCGGATGCTGGTGCTCGAGGCGAGCGGCACCCTTCACCTGAAGGACCTGGACACCGGGAGGACGGTGGCCCTGCTGGAGCTGAGCGTGGAGGCGAACGGTGGAAGGGTGCTGAAGCGGAGGAGCGCGGGCCTGGTCGTGCCGTTCCCGAAGCGGAACGCCCCCGCGCGGGAGGCAGGAGCGAGGCGCTGAGGACCGCCTACCAGAGCTGCGAAAGCGCAACCCGCAAGCCCGGCACCGCGCGAGACCCGAGCACCTTGCCGCCTCCCACCGTGGTGCGCTGGGCGTAGGTCGGGGAGGCCACGGTGCGGCCCTTCGTCCTCTTGGGTCCGGCCCATCTCGTCGCGCTGCTTTGTATCGCATCGACAGCGGCGGGGCTGGTGTGGCTCGTGCGCCACCATCCAGCGTCGCGCACCCAGGTGCGGATTGGACTCGCCGGAGTGATGGCGGCGCTCGCGGTGGCGGTCATCGTCGACGAGCGACGTGCTGGCACACCGTGGTCGAGCCTGGCCCCCCTGCACCTGTGCGACGCGGCCATCCTCGTGGGAGTCTGGGCACTCCTGACGCTGCGCCCGCTCGCGTGCGAGCTGCTCTACTTCTGGGCCTGCGCGGGCACCGCCCTCGCGCTCGTCACGCCCGAGCTCGGCGAAGGTTTCCCGCACCCGCACTTCCTCTCGTACTTCGCGCTGCACGGCGCGGTGGTGGTGGCGGCGCTGCTCCTCGTCGTGGGGCTGCAGCGCACGCCGCGCCGGGGAGCCGTGTGGCGCGCCTTCCTCTGGACCAACGCCTACGCAGCGGCGGTGGGGCTCGTGAACCTCCTCTCCGGCGCCAACTTCCTCTACCTCCGCGCCAAGCCCGCGGCGCCGACGCCGCTCGACTGGTTCGGCCCCTGGCCCCTCTACCTCCTCGTCGCCGAGGGCGTGGCGCTGGGCCTCTTCGCCTTGCTGGACCTGCCCTTCCGGCGACGCCGCACGCGATGACAGAATGGAGCGGGTTGGGCACGACCGCAGGCCCACCGCGGAGAACCTCCATGCGCGCATCCGCCCAGGCTGCCCTCTGCCTGTTGCTCCTCCCGCTCGTTGCGGACGCCGCACCCCCATCCGAGGACGCGGGCTTCCGGGCATCCTCGCGCTCGCTGGAGTCGGCGCTGCTCCAGGCGGTGCGGGCGGCCGACTTCGGCCAGGTGCGCGACGGGCGTCGCGGAGGGGCGCGCGTGGCACACGTGCCCAACGTGGACGTGGCGGTGGTGGAGCTGGACGCGGAGGGCCGCCCGCGGGCAGCGGCGAACGTCCTGCTCTCGCGCGACTATCCGCGGGGCAGGGTCGTTCCGGTGGATCCGCGCACGCTCGGCACCACCGTGGTGCGCTTCACGCGATGGGACATTGCGCGCTGGGACGGTGAGAAGGGCTGGGCCGAGGCGCCGCCCGACGAGGACATCGTCCCCGGCCGCGGGGGTGCGCCCCTGCGCTTCATGGCGCCATACCCGGCATCGCTCTTCAAGCTGATGGTCGCCTTCCGCGTGCTGCGTCTGGTGGACGCGGGCACGCTGTCCCTCGACGCGCCCCACCGCTTCCTGCGCGACGGCGTCGACACGGGCGAGCGCCCCGTGCGCGGCTGGCTGGAGCCGATGGTCGTCGAGTCCGACAACACGTCCACCGAAGCCCTGGTGAAGCTGCTGCACGAGCGAGGCGCCATGGAGGGCCTCAACGCGGAGCTCGCCGCACTGGGCCTCGACACCCTGCAGGTCCACGGCACCTCGCAGGTGACGGGCAGGAGCTGGAACCCGGGGCAGATCCACATGACGGCGCTGGACACCGCGCGCCTGCTGCTGCTCGTGGCGGGGGGGGCCGGCGTGCTGTGGCGCACGCCCGGGGGCCGCGAGGTGACCGCGGCGGAGCTCTCCGAGCGGTCACGGACCTTCCTGCTCGAGCTCCTGGGCGAGCAGGGATTGAAGGAGGGCCTCACCTCGACGCTGGTGTGTGGCCACCCCCACGCGCGGCCCGGAATCCCCGCGGCGGTGCCCGCGCGCTGGGTGCGTGCGGAGGACGGCACCGTCACCGTGGCCGGCACCGCGTTCGGCCGCGACACACGCCCGTGCAACGCCGCCGCGCGGGTGGCCTTCCTCCACAAGACGGGCCTCACGGAGAACTACGGCAGCGACGCAGGCCTCGTGCGTGCGCTTCCCGGCGAGGCGCCGCGCCACTACGTCATCGCCTTCCTCTCCAACCTCGGCTACCGCTACTTCGACGCACCGCTCGTTGGCGCGCTGAGGCCCGGGGACACGGAGGAGGGCTTCCCCGCGTTCTCCACGGGCGTCAGCTACACCCAGCGCATCGCGGCACTCGGGCGCGCGGTGGACGAGCTCATGCGCCGCCGCGCGGCCACCCGCAGCAACGGGAGGATGCAATAGCGTCAACGCGACAATGTGTCGCTGATTCCATGTGTTTCGGATGGCACCTGGTGGAAGCTCGAGTGCATGCCCATGGACATCAAGCGTCTGCTCGAGGGACAGGGTGAGGGCAATGTGGAGCTCCAGCTCCTTCAGGGAGACGCGAGTCAACCCTCCACCAATCTCAGCACCGCGCCGAAGTTGCTGAGGGCGTGCGTGGGCACCGGCGATCGCGAGACGTCCCCTTCGAGGAGGGCGTGGGCGTGGCGCCGGGTGATTGCGGGGGCGGCGATGACGTCCAGGCGCTCGCGGTACTCGAGCGACACGTAGGTACCGTACTCGGCCCACGCGTCGAGGGCGCCCACCTGGCGGGCCACGGCGATGTCCTTGCGCAGGCTGTCTCCGACGACGAGCACCGCATCCGGCGTCACACCGAAGTCCGAGCAGATGCGCAAGAGGCCGCGCGGGTCCGGCTTCTCCCAGTCACGCGGGAGCTCCACCACGGGGAGCTCGCTGCGGTACTCGCCGCGCGCGTCCCGGTCCCGGATGGAGGGCGACACGAGCACCTCGCCCGCGGAGCTCTCAGGGAAGTGGAAACCGGGGAGCGCGTAGAGGCGGGCGAGGAGCGGCTCGAGCCCCAGTCGCCGCACCCTCGCCTCGGCGGGGTTGCGCGGGGCGTCGGTGAGCGCCACCACGGGCACCTCGCGCTCCTTCAGGGCGCGCAGCGTCTCCAGCACGTGCGGGAAGGGCCTGAGGTACTTGCGCCGCGCGTTCGCGAAGGCCTCGCGGGCCGGAGCGATGACGAGGTGGTCGAAGCTGCCGAAGTCGGGGAAGTCCTTGTAGAGCGAGGACTCCTGGAGTGCGAAGGGGTACTCGTTGGACTCGTAGCGCGCGTAGACCTCCTTGAGCGCCTGCACGACACGCAGCCGGGGGTAGCCGGTGGAGCGGCACACGCTCGCGACGAGCGCCTCCACCGCGGGGACGATGTAGTCCACCCACGAGTACAGCGTCCCATCCATGTCGGTGACGACGAGCTTCACCTGGCCCACGCGCTTCACTCCTCCCCGCGACCTGGCGGATCCGAACACCGGGTGGGGCCAACCGACCCCTCTCCCTCTGGGAGAGGGAGAAAGGGTGAAGGGGCCGTGCATCGGTGCTCCACCGTGAGACATGCTCTCCCGCACCGGCACGATGCGTCCAGCACCCTCCGCTCACGAGGCGCGAACGTATAGACCCCGGCCGGAATCGGAACGGAGGGCGCCATGTTCACAAGGCTCGGGTCCGAAGAGAGAGCCCAAGCATTCCACGACCCCGCCCCGCACGAGTCGCGTGAACCTGGGCCATGGCACGTGCCGCCACGGACACGCCTGCCACCACGATGGGCCGTACGTCTGGCGCTCGGAACGCGGCGTCTGCTTCAGAGCCTGGCGGACCGGGTGGTGCCGGCACACGTTGCGGTCCGGGAGCGCTCCTTTGGCGTCGGGGCCACGGCACTGCTGGGTGTCGCAGCGAGGCTCCGGATCGCAGATAAGCTCGAAGGAGGTCCACAGACCGCCGCGGAGCTTGCCGCGGGGCTCGGGGTGGACACGGACGCGCTTCACCGCGTCCTGCGGGCGCTCGTGTCCGGCGGCATCTTCGCGCTGGGTTCGGACGGGCGCTTTCGCAACAACAGGATGTCCGAGCCGCTGCGCTCCAACACTCCACAGTCCTGCCTGCACTGGGCGGACTACTTCGGCTCCGCCTCCAACCTGCGGGCGTGGGCGGACGTGGAGGGGACGGTGCGTACCGGGCAGAGCGCCTTCGAGCGCGTGCACGGCATGTCGGT
>JAKEEX010000088.1 GCA_022616315.1 Myxococcaceae bacterium | reverse complement strand
GCGTGCTGGCGCATGTAGCGGCGCATGCCGTCGCGGAAGGCCTCCTCGCCGAGGAAGCCCTCGAGCATCCGCAGCACCGCGCCGCCCTTCTCGTAGGTGATGGCGTCGAAGCTCTCCCCCGCCTCGCTGGCGTTGTGCACCTCGCCCCGGATGGGGTGCGTGGAGCGGAGCGCGTCCAGGTGCAGCGCCACCGCCTTACCGGCGTCGAAGTCCAGCCACACCCGCCAGCCCGGCCGCCACGCGTCCACCACCTTGTAGGCCATCCACGTGGCGAAGGCCTCGTTGAGCCAGAGGTCGTCCCACCACACCATGGTCACCCAGTTGCCGAACCACTGGTGGGCGAGCTCGTGCGTCACCACCTCGGCCACGCGCTTCTGCACGTGCAGGGGCGCGGTGGCGGGGTCCAGCAGCAGGGCCACCTCGCGGTAGGTGATGAGGCCCGCGTTCTCCATGGCGCCCGCCTCGAAGTCCGGGATGCCCACCTGGTCCACCTTGCCGAAGGCGTAGGGCAGCCCGAAGTAGTCGGAGAGCCGCGGCAGCACGGCGAGCGCCACGTCCTGGCCGAAGCGCGTGAGGTGCGCCTTCTGCGGCAGGGACCACGTCTGCACCGGCACTCCCTTGGAGTCCTCCACCGCGCTCCCTTTGAGCGGCCCCACGACGAGCGCCACGAGGTAGGTGCTGAGCAGCTCCGTCTCGGCGAAGGTCACGGTGCGCGAGGGGCCCTCCTTGACGTCGGAGACGACGCGGCCGTTGGACAGGGCCTCCACGCCCTCGGGCACGCGCACGCGCAGGGCCCAGTGCGCCTTGAAGGCGGGCTCGTCGAAGCAGGGGAACACGCGGCGCGCATCGGCCGCTTCGAACTGGGTGCAGGCCACCTCGCCCGCCATGTAGAGGCCGCGCAGGCCCTCCGTGAAGGCGCCCGTCCAGGAGAGCTCGAGGACGCCGTCTCCGGCGGGAAGGCGCTCGGGGAAGGTGAGGACCACCGTCTCGCTCGCCGCCACCGCGCGCACGCTGCGCGGCTCCCAGGTTCGCTCGCCGTGGCGGAAGCGGACCTGGCCGAGCGTGAGGTTCAGCGCGTGCAGGACGAGCTCGTCGGTGGAGGCCTCCAGCGAGAGCTCCACGCGCTGGGTGCCGTCGAAGCGGCGGCCCGGCATGTCCAGCGTGAGGGTGGCCTCGTGGCGGCGAGGCCGCACGGTGAGGGGAAGGCGGAAGTTCCTGTCGTCTGTGGGGTGCGCCATGGCAGCGGAGGACTGTAGTCCCGCGTCGCGCTGGCGCACCTGTGCAGGTGCGGGAGGTGTTCGCCAGCGTCGGTGCCGGCTACTCGTCGCCCAGGAGGCCGCCGAGGCCCACGTGGCCGAGCACGCTGCCCTGCTCGCGGCCGCCGCCCAGCGGGCCTGACGCGGAGACGATGCGGCCCGCGAGCCGGCTCAGCGGGAGCGACTGGAGCCACACCTTTCCGGGGCCGCGCAGCGTGGCGAAGAAGAGCCCCTCGCCGCCGAAGAAGGCCGTCTTGATGCCGCCCACCATCTGGATGTCGTAGTCCACGCTGTTCTGGAAGGCGACGATGCAGCCCGTGTCCACGCGGAGCAGCTCGCCCGGGGCGAGGGTGCGCTCGTGGATGGTGCCGCCCGCGTGGAGGAAGGCGAGGCCGTCTCCCTGCAGGCGCTGCATGATGAAGCCCTCACCGCCGAACAGACCCGTGCCCAGCTTGCGCTGGAAGGCGATGCCCACCGACACGCCCTTGGCCGCGGCGAGGAAGCTGTCCTTCTGCGCGATGAGCTCGCCTCCGACCTCGCCAAGGTGGACGGGGATGATCTTCCCCGGGTAGGGCGCGCCGAACGCCACCTTGCGCTTGGTGTGGCTGCGGTTGAGGAAGACCGTCATGAAGAGCGACTCGCCGGTGAGGAGCCGCTTGCCCGCGCCCATGAGCGCGCCGAGGAAGCCGCTCGACTTCTGGGAGCCGTCGCCGAAGACGGTCTCCATCTCGAT
>JAKEEX010000675.1 GCA_022616315.1 Myxococcaceae bacterium | reverse complement strand
GGGACACCCCTGGCACCCCCGCCTGGGGGGAGTGGCTCGGTTGGTCTGACCGTCTGACCACTTCGGCGACTTCCCCAGGCCCCCGGAGGCTTGGGGCGTCATGGGCTGCGCCGCCCATTCCGAGCCCCGACGCGTCCCCCCTCGCGCGCCTCACTGTGCTGATAGCCCAAGCCCCCGCGTCCTCCCGCAGCCTGCATGCGCACGAGGCAAGCACTCGGAGTGGGCGGCACCCGCAGCAGAAGACGGCACGGGAGCGTGCCCGTGTCTCCCGCGGAGGACTCAGTCAATCCATCTCGACACGTTCAGCTGCGAGTACCTCCGCTCGCATCTCCACGTCCTCACGCACTTGCCCATCCGCTCCGAGTCACGGCACCTGCTGCCGCGGCAGACAGAGGTGGCTTCGGCCGATGCGCTCGCCATCTGTGGCCATTCACACCCGGACGGCCAGCGCAGGCATCCGCCGTCCAACGCTCGACGGCGAGCGCGCGTGGAGTAGCCAACTCCGGGCTGACCTGAAGGTTGGTGCGACTGGGAACCCCCCTCTACGGTCGGCAGCCCTGTTCCCGGGGCCCACCCCCGTGGCGCCCCCCGCCCCGCCATGGCCCCGCTCTACAAACCCGGCACCGACACCGTCCTGCGAAGCCTGGCGCTGCTGGCGCTGGGCACGCCGGCGGTGGTGCTCGCGGGCCTCATGCTCGGGCAGCGCAGCCCCCTCGTCACCGGGCAGTACGAGGCCGTGCCGCAGCCGCTCCAGTTCGACCACCGGCACCACACCGCGGACGAGGGTATCGACTGTCGCTACTGCCACACCACCGTCATGGTGTCCGCGCACGCGGGCATTCCTCCCATCGAGCTGTGCATGGGCTGCCACGCACAGGTGTGGAACGAGTCGCCGCTCCTCGAGCCCTTGCGGAAAGCGTCGTTCGACGACGTGCCCATCGCCTGGCGCTCCGTGCACCGGCTGCCGGACTTCGTCTACTTCAACCACGCCATCCACGTGAACAAGGGTGTGGGGTGCGTCACCTGCCACGGGCGCGTGGACGAGATGGCGCTCGTGTACCAGGTGGTGCCGCTGAACATGGGCTGGTGCCTGGACTGTCACCGCAACCCGTCCCCGCACCTCAGGCCGCTCGAGCACGTCACTGACGTCGCGTGGAAGCCGAAAGAGGAGCCCGAGGCGCTCGGTCGCCGGCTGGCGCAGGAGCTGGACGTGCACCCCAGCGTGGAGTGCTACACGTGCCACCGCTAGCGCCCCCACACTGGCGCTCCCTCGAGGACGCGCAGCGCCCCACCGACGCGCGGGACGCACCCACCCCCGAGTTCCCGCAGGGTGCGGACCTCCCACCCGAAGGCGAAGCAAGACGAGACTTCCTCAAGCTCCTGGGCACCTGGGCCTCCGTCGCAGGCCTCGCCTCGTGCACGCGCGCACCGCGAGAGCCGCGGGTGCCGTACGTCCGTCAGCCACCCGAGGTGAAGCCCGGCATTCCCCTTCATTTCGCCACCGCACTCCCACTCGGCGGACTCGCGGTGGGCGTGGTGGTGCGCAGCGACGAGGGGCGTCCCACCAAGGTGGAAGGAAACCCCGAGCATCCAGCGAGCCTGGGTGCAGCAGGCGTCTTCGAGCAGGCAGCGCTGGTGAGCCTCTACGACACGCAGCGTGCGCGCGTCCCCACCGCTCGAGGCGCGCCGACGTCGCTGGCCGCAGTCTTCGAGAGGCTCTCGGCACTCAGCCGCAGGACGGACCAGGGGCGTGGGCTCGCCTTCCTCCTCGAACCGACGAGCTCTCCGCTCCTCCAGTGGGCGCGCTCCCGCATTCGCGAGCAGCACCCGGAGGCCCGCCTGGTGCCATGGGCCCCCGTGTCCGAATCAGAAGTAGAAGCCGGAGCAAGGCTCGCATACGGCCGACCCCTGCGCCCGCAGCCGGAGTACGGCGAGGCGGACGTGGTGCTCGCACTCGACGACGACTTCCTCGCCACGCTTCCTGGAAACCTCCCGATTGCGCGCGCCTTCACCGCGGCCCGAATGCCCGACGCGCGCTTCACCCGGCTGTACGCGGTGGAGTGTCACCTCACGCTGGTGGGAGCCTTCGCGGACCACCGCCTGCGTCTTCGCAACCGGCAGCTGAGCACGTTTGCGCTCGCACTCGTGGGCGAGGTGGGCGCACGGACTGGCCGCCAGGCGCTCCAATCCCTCCGGGAGCTCGCCGGACGCCTGCCCGAACGCGCGCGCCACTTTCTCTCGGCTGCGACGGAGGACCTGCTCGCCCACCGGGGCAAAGCACTTTTGGTCGCAGGACCACGCCAACCTCCCGAAGTGCACGCAGCGGTGCACCTGGTGAACCACCTGCTCGGTGCACCGGTGACGCTGCGTGAACCGGTGGGGGACATTGACACGGGACCCTCGGCGCTCGAGGAGCTGGTGCGCGGCATGGAGGGCGGGGACGTGGACACGCTCGTCGTCACGGCGTTCAACCCCGTGTACTCGGCTCCTGCGGACGTACCCTTCCGACGCGCGCTCGCACGCGTGTCCACGAGCGTCTACTGGGGCCTGCACGGTGACGCCACCGCACAGGCCTGCACGCTCTTCGTTCCCGCGGCGCACCCGCTGGAGTCCTGGGGAGACGGACGCGCGCAGGACGGCAGCGTGGCGCTGATGCAGCCGCTCATCGCGCCGCTGTTCGACGGACTGCAGGAAGCGGACGTGCTCGCGCCCTTCCTCGGCGCGGGAAACAAGCGTCCGCGGGAACTGCTCGCGGCATTCTGGCGTGAGAAGGCAGGGGAGGGCGGGGGAGACGTCGAGTCGCGCTGGAAGGAGTGGCTCGCAAGAGGTGTGGTGCCTGGAACGCAGGTGCCCTCCGTGCAGGCGCCCTTCCTCGAGGAGGCGGTGGTGCAGCGGCTCCTGGCCTTCGCGAGCGAGCAGCCGCCGGAGACGCCCGACACGCTTGAGGTGGCGTGGGTGCCGAGCCTCACCCTCTACGACGGACGCTTCGCCTCCAACGCATGGCTGCAGGAGCTGCCGGAGCCCGTGACGAAGCAGACGTGGGGGAATGCCGCGCTGCTGAGCCCTGCCACCGCACAGCGCCTGGGAGTTGCGCAAGGCCAGGTGCTGCGCCTCACGTACCAGGGACGCACCCTCGAGGCCCCCGCGTTGCCGGCCCCCGGCCATGCCGACGACAGCATCACGCTTCCACTCGGCTTTGGGCGCGAGGACCTCGAGGGAACGGGAGCCGGCGTCGGCGTCGATGCCTACAGGCTCCGCACCTCGTATGCGCCATGGTTCGACGGCGGCCTCCAGGTG
>JAKEEX010000674.1 GCA_022616315.1 Myxococcaceae bacterium | reverse complement strand
GCCGGAGCGTGTGGTGGGCCTGGGGGTATAGTTTCCCCGCTGGGCGCGCGCCTATTTTCCCCGGGGGACTACACCATGGCCATCCGCGTATTGGGCGAGCGACACCGCCGAGCGGCGGAGGAGCTGGTCCGTGGTACTCCTAAGTCCCGTATCTGCCAGCTAGTCGAAATCAGTCGTCCCACGCTCTACGAGTGGCTGGACGACGCCGTGTTTCAGGAGTACGTGGCGCAGCTCCTGGCGGACCTGGAGGCGGCGCGCCGGCAACGGCTTCTCCCCCTCATCACCAAGAACGCAGAGGCCCTGGAGCATGCACTCCAGCGCGCCGCGGACGAGCTGGCAGACGCCTCCCGTCCCGTCGTGCCCGGCACCATCAAGGTGCTGGCGGACACGTTCAAGCTGCTCAATGAGCAGGACCGCCTTGCGGGCGGCCAGCCCACCACCATCACGGAGTCCCGACGCGAGCCCAAGCCGGATGAGGCGCTGCTGGACCGGCTGGACCGCCTGTCCGGGAGCAAGGGAGCCGCGCCCCTTGGCGACGCCCCGACGACGCGCAAGCACTAGCCCGGGACTGCTCCTCCGCCTCCTGGAGGCCCACGAGGAGCGGGACCGGGAGTTCCACCGGGAGGTCCGCGACGCCATCGCGGACGTGTCGAAGGCGCTCCACGCGCTCCACGTCCAGGTGGAGAAGCTGGCCACGGCGCACGCCGTGGCGCGCCGCGCGGCCATCAAATGGTCCGCCATCCTTGCCCCGATGGCCACGGGGGCTATCCTGGGAGTGGTCAAGCTCCTGGGGGGTTGATGCACCTGGCGCTCCCGGAATCCGCGAAGCAGGAAACGGTGCTGCGGCGCTCCATGCCAGGCGGGTGGTACGTCCTCATGCGCGCCGGCTGCGGCATCGACGTGGGCGCCGGAAAGGCGCTGCCCGCCGCGTGGCGGTGGTGGGAACCGGCAGGTCTGGAGTGCGACCCGTGGGACGTGGATCAGGGCGACGCCCACTTCCTGGCCGGGGTGGAGGACGCTTCCTACGCATGGCTGTACTCCTCCCACTGCCTAGAGCACCTGGCGGACCCGGACCTGGCGCTCCGCAACTGGCTGCGTGTGGTGCGGCCCGGCGGGCGCCTCTTCATTGCGGTGCCGCACCGCGAGCTTTATGAGCGGCGCGCGGTCCTCCCCAGCAACTTCAACCACGAGCACCTGCGCTATTACCTCCCACACCGCGGCGACGGCGTGCACACCGTCGGCTTGCACGAGTGGCTGTCCCCGCTTCAGAGGCCTCTGGGATTCGACGTGGAGCGCATCGAAACCTGCGATTGGGGCTGCACCAACGTGCGCGAGCCCCATCAGCACGCCGTGGGCGAGTACCAGCTGGAGGTGACGCTATGGAAGCGCTAGGCCCCACCGAAATGGACATGATACGCGACATGGAGGCGTACTTCGCGCGCGGCGCGTTGCAGCACGCCGGCTGGGGCCAGAAGAAGGCGGCCCTCCTCGCGCGCGCGTGGACGGTGGAGCCGTGGGGCTCCATCCTGGACGTGGGCGTGGGGCGCCATGAGCACTGGGACAAGTTCACGCCGTTCCAGCGCCGCGAGTTCCGCTACACCGGCGTGGAGGGGTGCCCCTCCATCGCGGACGCCTTCCAGGCGGCGCACCCGGACCTGACGCTCCACCGGCTCCTGTTCTCCATGCTCGTGTCCAGCGACATGCGCGGCAGCGACTACGACGCGGTGGCGATGCTGGACGTGCTCTACCACGTCCCCAGCGACGATCTCCACGCGGACATGCTGGATTTCGCATTCGCGGCGCGGCGCACCGTGCTCCTGACCCACTCCACCACGGAGTGCGCGAACCGCGGCACGGTGCCCGGGCAGGATGGGTTCGACTGGTTCCCGCGCGCGTTCACATCGCCGCCCGGCTGGTCCCTCGTGGAGCGCGTGGACTCCGGCCCCGGTGACGGGTTCCCCCAGTCGCTCTACTGGTTCCGCCGTGGGTAGTCTCACCCGGTGGCCCGTGGCCACGTGGCAGCGCGAGTACCTGCTGGAGCATGCCGTGGAAACCGGCCTGGGCGACGGCGACGGGTTGCGCCACCTACTCGCGTTGGGTGGGTGGAAATCCGTGACCAGCGTGGAGCTGGACGCGCGCCGCGCTGCAGCGGTGCTGGAGCACGTGGGTGAGGTGTGCACCATCCTCGTGGGTGATTCCACCCAACACGTAGGTGAGCTGGCCTCCTCCCTCGGGGGCCCGGCCCTGTGGTGGCTGGACGCGCACTACGATGGCGGGGGCCTTCCCCTCGCGGCGGAGGTGCGCGCCATCATGCAGGCGCGCGACGTGCGCGGGGACGCCTTCATCCTGGACGACTGCCGCATATACGGGCAGCCGTGCGCCTCCGGGCCGTTGCCGGCCGGCTACGAGCGCGGCGACGCCCAGGCCTTCCTGGACGTGGAGGCGGCGCTCCGCCGCGTGCTCCGCGTGTCCTACGACCGCCGGGATGAGGGCTACCTGGTGGCGCTGCCTGGCGGCAGGAGGACTGCGTGACGTTCGACCCCTACGCGCTGGAGGCCCTGGCGGAGTCCCGCCGGCAGGACTACGCGGCCGCGCGCCCGTTTCCGCACACCATCATCCCGGCCTTCGTGGCGGATCCGTGGCCGCTCTATCGCGCCATGGAGGACTTCCCGCAGGTTTGGCAGCAGGACCTGTACCGCTACGACAACGCTCTGGAGCGCAAGCTGGCGCAGGACCAGCTGACGCGCCTCAAGCCCGCCGTGGCGCATGTACTCCAGGATATGAACGGGCCCCACTTCCTGCGGTTCCTGGAGCGGCTAACCAGCATCAGCGGGCTTATCCCGGACCCCTACTACCGGGGCGGCGGCGCGCACCTGATCCAGCCCGGCGGCAAGCTGGACGTGCACGTGGATTACAACGTGCATCCGCACCTGGGCCTGCATCGGCGCGTCAATGCCCTCCTGTACCTGAACCACGGCTGGCGCCTGGAGTGGGGAGGCGAGCTGGAGCTGTGGGAGGGGCACCAGGAGGTCGGGCCTCCCATCAGCGGCACGACGCGGTGCGAGGTGCGCCACGTTCTGCACCGCTGCGCGCGGCGCATCCCGCCGCTGTTCAATACCCTGGTGGTGTTCACTACGTCCGAGTCCAGCTACCATGGCCACCCGGAGCCGCTGCGCTGCCCGGAAGGGCAGGCGCGGAAGTCCCTCTCCTGCTACTACTACACCGTGCCGGAAGAGTCCCAGCAGCCGCACAGCACCACCTTCATCGCGCGGCCCGGCGAGGAGGGGGACGGGAACGAGGAGCTGCGCGCGCGGCGCAACGCCGGGCGCCTGGCCTCGCCCGCCCGGGGCTTCATCAAGTGATTGTCCGCGGAGACGCGCGCTGGCTCCCGCTTGACGACGGCATCGCGCAGTGCTGCGTCACGAGCCCGCCCTACTGGGGTCTGCGCGACTACGGCGTCGAGGGGCAGATCGGCCTGGAAGCGTCGCTTGGCGATTACGTCGCAAGGCTTGTCGAGGTCTTCCGAGAGGTGCGGCGGGTGCTGCGGCCCGACGGTACGCTCTGGCTGAACCTCGGCGACGGCTACGCGCGCAACCCGAAGAAGGGCGGTTCGGGGGCGGAAGGCAAGAACTACAGGACGGTCAACGGTGAAAAGATCGTCGTCTATCAAGGCAGACGGCGAAGCCTTCCCGGCGGCCTCAAGCCGAAGGATCTGATCGGCCTCCCGTGGCTCGTGGCGTTCGCGCTGCGCGCGGATGGCTGGTGGCTGCGAAGCGCGGTGGTCTGGGACAAGCCGAACGCGCTGCCGGATAGCGTGCGCGATCGTCCGGTCCTTAGTTATGAGTT
>JAKEEX010000673.1 GCA_022616315.1 Myxococcaceae bacterium | reverse complement strand
GACGGCGACGGCGACGTGGACTGCGACGGAGACCACGAAAACTGTCACCCAGGTCTCCGGTCTGAAACGTCACCCGACTCTCCGGTTGCACGGAATGAGGAGCGCGTATCGCAGGCCGGTCGCGTTCACGTCGCCGTCGCCGTCCACGACCACGTCAACGTCAACGACCACGTCAACGTCAACGTCAACGCCGCGAGCTGTAACGCAACCTCACTGCGCCACGTCCCCCACGACCACCCGGGCCCCCCGAAGCCGCCACACATGGAACGTGTGCAGCACACGCCCCCGGTACTCGCCGGGCAGGACCACGGGCCCCTCCACCGAGCCGAAGCGGCCCGCAAGCACCTCCGGAGGCCCCTCCCCCTCGGACACCCACAGCGCATCCTCCCCATCCCCAACCGCCACCGCGGGCCACACGTCGTACTGGCTGCGGCGCGAAGGCCCCGCAGTATCCGCAGGCAAGCGCGCGTAGTACGCAGCCTGCGATGCAAGCTGGTAGCTCGGCGCATACACCGCGGCGACCGGACCCTCCTTCCCCCCGGGAAACAATTTCCCCGCCTCCGCGAGCCGCGCGAGCGGACCCCACCCATGTGTCCGCGAGAGCACCACATCGCGCTCCACGGTGACGAGGGGAACCACCACGTGCAATCCCACCCCCCCCACCACCACGAGCGCGCTCACCGCCGCCATCCGCTGCCACACGGGACGCATGCCGGCCACGCCCACGCAGGCCGACAGGTACGCCACCGCGGGCCAGTTGGCCTCCCCGCGTGTGCGCCACGACGCCCATCCGAAGACGAGCAGAGGCACCGCCGTCGCCATGCGCAGCAACACCTGCTCGCGCGGTCCGCGCACCGCCCACACCACGGCGAGCGGCACGAGCACCGGCCCGCCCATGGCGAGCTGCCCCCCGAGGTACTCCCCCAGCGTGCGCCACCCACCGCTGCCACCGAGGCCGTGGTTGAGCTGGAACGCGAAGCCCACCCACTCTCGCCCCGCGTTCCATAGCACCACCGGCAGGAGCAGCAGCGCTGCGAGCCCCGCGGTGAGCCAAGCGCCCTTCGGAAGCCGGCGGAGCCGGAGCGCGGCGGCGAGGAACGCCACTGCGAGCAGGACGCCGGGGTACTTCGCGAGGAGCGCCAGCCCCGCGGCGAGACCCGCGAGCAGCCACCGCTCCCGCACCAGCGCCCACAGCGCGAGCGCCCAGAAGAGCAG
>JAKEEX010000087.1 GCA_022616315.1 Myxococcaceae bacterium | reverse complement strand
TGCCGTTCAACCTGGAGGCCTACCTGCGCGCCCACTTCACCAAGGTGGGAGCACAGACCCGGCTGATGCTGGAGGAATACGTTGCGCTGGGACGGCGTGCGGGGCTGCCGGTGGAGCGCCTCGAGGCGTTGCTGAGGCCGTAGGTGGAGGACCTCGCGCCGATCTGATGTTCCCTGGCGATCGTCGCCACCCTCGGTCATCCTTGCTCCACGGTCATGGCGAAGCAGAAGGAAAGCGGCCCGGCGCCGACAACGCATGGAACCGGAGCCCGAGTGCCATGGCGCATCCTTTGTTTCAAGCGGCACGTCGAGAACGATCCGCGGCAAGCCGTGCCGGCGCTCGACTTTCTCGACTGCTGCCCGACCGCAGTGTCTGCGAAGCTCACCGCTGTCGTGAAGGCTGTCGCCGACGCACGGCCACCAGCATTCAGCGGGGGCGGGAAGTGGGAGGCCAGGCACGGCGATACGCGGAGGTTTTCAGCATCTGTCGCGAGTACCTCTCTCGTACTCCTCGCAGCATCGAGCGATGAGGCTCACGCCCGCGAGTCGCCCTAATAACCGTCAGCATGCCGGGTGAAGAACAGTGCCTCGAAGCGTGGACTGGCGGGTGCACGGGCTCCGCGTTCGAGCGAGACGGCGACTCTGCTTGCTCTTGGAGGGACGGAGGGCTGGGCGGGCTGGTGCACGGGCCCTGCTTGCGGCCCGGTGTGACACGGAGGCGCGGCGGCTCCTGCTTGCGGGACGCAGGTGCGGAGCGTGGGGGCGGTGGGCGCCGGCGACGACGGGCGTTGCACCGCGCACGCCGGCGCGCCACCACCTGGTGGGTGCTCGTCCGCACGGGGGAAACGAAGTGGACGGGAGGGCCCGGAAGGGGGTCCACCACTCACTAGGCCGAACCCTCGGCACCTCTGAAATGCATGCTTTCCCCGCTTCCTTCTTGAGGAGGCACCGACACTCGTAAGGGCCTGGATTTCCTCAGAGCACGTGGGCCATCACTGACGTCACGCGCGCTCTGAGAGAATCCGGAATCCAAGACACCCCTGGGGGTGCCTGGGGTTCGGCCTAGTGAGCTGGAGAAGGGCCTCCGGCCTCTCCCACCCAGACAGCCCCCGTTCTCCCGCAGCCCTCCAACGCCACGCGCGAAAGCACACGCGCCGGGGTGCAACCTCTACGGCAGGGACCGCCCCGGGAGCGCTCCTCGGGCTCACTGCGGAGGCTCTGCGGCCCCGTGCACTTCGCCACGAATCTGAGGCTCCAAGCCTTCACCTCGCATCCTGGAGCTCATGAGTCCCCAGCCGCTCGCCGGTTTGGCACGAGCTCGAGGTGGAAGCCGAGAGCCTCCGCCAGTTTCAGCACGGTGGCCAGGGTCGGGTTCGCGTCGACAGCGGTGAACAGGCGGCGCACGGCCTCGGGCCGGGTCTCAAACTGCCGAGCAAGTTCGGCCTTGCTCACGCCCAGGAGGAGGCGGGCCCTGTCGAGCGCACGGACGAGGGCATCCGTGGAGTCGATGACCGCCCGGGCGTCGGTGTAGGCCGAAGCGAATGTGGCGTCCTTCATCCGGCTGTCGACTCGGTCGGGTGAGGCCTTGCGAGGTCCTGCCAATGAGGAAGAGGAGCGGCTACAGCGACTCCACCGATGCCGTAGAGTCCGCGCCGTGCCCCTGCCGCCTTTCCGGTTCGTCCTCCTCCGCCCGCGCAATGCGGAGAACCTCGGGGCTGCCGCGCGTGCGCTGAAGAATTGCGGCTTCAGCGACTGGGTGTGGGTGCGACCGGAGGTGGAAGATTTCGCGCCGGCCTATCGGCTCGCGGTGCATGCCGGGGATGTGCTGGACGCTGCGCGCAGGGAGGACACCCTCGAAGCCGCCGTCGCGGATTGCGTGTGGGTGGTGGGGACGAGCTCCCGCGGGGTCGAGGGGAAGCGGCGACTTTCGCCGCGGGTGCTTGCTCCGGAGGCTGTGGAGCGTGCCACGAGTGGGCCCGTCGCCATCGTGTTCGGGGACGAGCGGAGTGGGATGACCAACGAGGAGGTCTATCGCTGTCACGACCTCTCGAGCGTCCCCACGGATCCTGCACAGCCTTCCGTCAACCTGGCGCAGGCCGTGTTGCTGTATGCGTACGAGCTCCGGGTGGCGGCGCTGAGTGCCCCGGCTGGACCATCCGTGGAGAAGATTGCGGCCACCGAAGGGGCCTTGAAGCACCTGGAGGAGACTGTGGGCCAGGTGCTTCGCGCCGCTGGATTCCTCGTTCAGGAGGGGCGGCATGGACTCCGCGACTTGATGGCACCGCTGCGCCGTTCGCGACTTGGACGGGATGAGGCGCGGCTCTGGAGTGCGGCGATGCACTCGGTGCTCAGGCGGTTAAAGGGGTGGGGCGCTGGACCTCGGCCCCCTCACCCTGTCCCTCTCCCAGAGGGAGAGGGGAGTGGGGAGGACGCGTAGACCCCGGGCCCTGGGTTACTTCTTCAGTGCCTGCGCGAGGATGCGGTCGAGCTGCGCCTTGTTGTCCGGCAGCAGGCCCGAGGCCACCAGTCTCGGGGTGAGCACCGCCCAGTTCGGATCCGCGGCGAAGACCTTCTTGAACATCGGAAGCGCCGCCTCGAGCTTTCCTGCGTTCACGAGCCCCACCGCGTGCCAGTACGTCATCTCCGGGTTTCCCGAGTAGAGCTTCTCCGCCTTGCCGTACTCACGCATTGCCGCGGCGAAGTCCTGCTTCTCCATCGCCAGGTCTCCCGCGTTCATGTGGTTGTACGCGCGCTGGATGGTGACGAGCCGCCTCAGCTCCTCGAGCGGTCGCGGGTGGTCATCCACCCGGAGGTCGAAGCGCCGGTCCGCCCAGGGTTTCCCGGACGCATTTCCAGACACGACGATGAGCGCCGCGGCCTGCTTGCCGCGGATGTCTCCTCCAGCCTTCTCCGCCGCCTCGAGCGCCGCGAGCATCCGATCGGCGAGGTCACCCTTCGTTGCCTCGAATGCCTTCGACATGGCGGGCCACACCGCGTCGCTCGCCATCATGTTCGCCTGGACCGAGTAGCCCTTGCCCACGTGATGCCCCGCGGCGGCGATGCACTTGTCCCCCGTGTGAGCGGCCACGCGTCCCTCGGTGTCCACCATGGCCACCTGGCGCACGCCCTTCCCGGCATCCGCTGCGAGAAGTCCCGTGAGCGCCTCGGGGGCCGTCCTGCCGGCGCGCATCAGGTCCAGTCCGAGCTTGCCGTAGCTCGGGTCCACGAAGGACTGCGTGGCCACCGCGCCCACGCCCGCTTCGGCCCACGGAACCATCTGCCCCACCGCGAACCAGTGGGACTGGACCGCCACGCCCAGCTCTCCCGTCACCGGATCGCGCGCGACGATGGAGTAGGTGTTCACGGGGCGGCCATGTGGCGGCTCGACGGTCTGCGCGAGCGCGAGCAGCGGGAGAAGCGTCAGGAGCAAGGCGGTGCGGGTGCGCATGGCGTGACGTTCGCGAATGGCCGGCGAGCATGCAAGTGGGTGACGTCGCACTGGACCCACACCCCCTGCGGCCGCCGCGCTACGGTGCGTAGCTGCGATGCGCCGTTCTCCACCTCGACCTCCCCGCCCTCCTTCCGAAAAGCCCGACTGGCTCTCTCGCGCGCTTGCCCGCGCGGGGGTGATGCCGCTCGAGGAGGCCGACGAAGCCATCCGCGCTGGACGCGTCACCGTGGGCGGGCGCGTGGTTCGACAGCCCCTCGCACCGGTGGCTCCCGACGCCGTGGTGCGCGTGGAGGGACAGCGCGTGTCCGTGTCACCGGTCACGCGCGTGCTCGCGTTCCACAAGCCTGCCGGTTGCGTCACCTCCACCGTCGATGCGGAGGAGCGACAGCCCACCGTCTTCGAGCTCCTCGTGCCCAGTTTGCCGTCGGAGCTGGCGCGCTACTCGTGGCATGCCGTGGGGCGGCTGGACCGCAACACGACCGGACTTCTGCTCTTCACGAACGACGAGCGCTTCGTGGCGCACGCCACCGCGCCGGAGACCAAGCTTCCGAGGCGCTATGTGGCAAGGGTGCAGGGACAGGCCACCGAGGAGAAAGTCGAGCCCCTGCGGCATGGCATCCGGCTGGACGACGGACCAGCGCGCCCTGCGCGTGCCAAGCTTCGTGCACCGGATGTCGTGGAGCTCACCATCACCGAGGGACGTCACCACCAGGTGAAGCGGATGCTCGGCGCCGTGGGTCTTCCGGTCCTTGCGCTGCACCGGGAAGCAATCGGACGGGTGGTGCTCGATGTGCCCGAGGGTGGCTGGCGGGTGCTCGGTGACTCCGAGGTGAGTGAGGGACTCGGGTACACGCCGCGCCAGGGCGCTCGGACTTGAGGGCGGAACGGAGGGCCACAACCCCCCCACCCTGTCCCTCTCCCAGGGGGAGAGGGGAAGGTGGTCAATGGGGGAGCTCGGATCCACCGGCATCGGTGTGCGTCGCCGGGCCTCAGCTACCGCCTTCGTCCCGGTGCACTCGCAGTGAACCCACGGTGAAGCCGGCAGGGCGCTCTGCCCGGACGGGCTTCGCCGGCGGACGCACGGGCGTCACGGCAGGTACGACGGCGACAGGTGCTCGCGACTCCACAGCCTTCCCCGGCGTGCCTCCCAGCAATTCGCGGATGCGGGCCCAGCGATCCCGCTCCTCGCGCATCAACGCGACGAGCTCCTCGCGTGCGCGCGGATCCTTGAGGCTCGCCGCTGCGCCCTCCACCTTGTCGAAGAACGGCAGCAGGTAGCCGAAGTCGCGCTCGAAGGGGTCCGCCATGGCACCTCCCTACACCCACCTGTGCCCCGGCTGTCCGGGAGTGTCGCCCTACTCTCCGACGATGGACACAGTCACCCGCCGGCGGTGCGACGACGTGCGGTGCTCGTAGACGAAGATGCCCTGCCAGGTGCCCAGATCGCACCTGCCGTCCCGCACGGGAACATTGAGGCTGTTCTGCGTCAGCACGGTCCGAACGTGCGCCGCCATATCGTCCGGGCCCTCCGCATCGTGCCGGAAGAGCGGATCCCCGTCCTTCACCAGCCTCGACAGGAAGGCGTCCAGGTCGCGCTGCACCACCGGGTCCGCGTTCTCGCAGAGGATGACGGAGGCGCTCGTGTGGTGCACGAAGACGTTGCACAGCCCGGCCGTCACACCGCTCTCGGCGACGGCGCGCTGCACCTCGGAGGTGATGGGGTACAGGCCCCGCCCCCGCGTGGAGACGTTCAGCTCCTTCGTGCGGACCATCGGACCTCCTCGAAGGGCCTTCTACCCTCCCCGCCCGGAGACAGACACCCTGTCCCCCCGGACGTGTGGTCCTTTTCCGCTGCCTGGCCGCCCTCCCCCGGCTATACCTCCTCCTCCCGGAGGGCCTCGCGCCCCCGTTTCGGAGGAAGCCTCAGGTCATGGAGACGAAGCCCCTCTACGCGGTCGAGGTCACCACCATCGACGGGCGGCAGACGACCCTCGCGGACTTCGCCGGCAAGGCGCTGCTCATCGTCAACACCGCGAGCGAGTGCGGCTACACGCCGCAGTACGCCGGCCTCCAGGAGCTCTATGGCCGGTACAAGGCCCGTGGCTTCGAGGTGCTCGCCTTCCCCTCCAACGACTTCGGCGCACAGGAGCCCGGCTCCAACCCGGAGGTCCAGGCGTTCTGCGAGCGCCAGTACCGGACGACCTTCCCCCTCTTCGCCAAGGTGACGGTGAAGGGCGCAAGCCAGCACCCGCTCTACGCCCTGCTCACCCGCACGCCCGGGCTGGAGGGCGAGGTGCAGTGGAACTTCGGCAAATTCCTCGTGACGCCGGAGGGTCGGGTCGTGGCGCGCTTCGACTCCGACGTGGAGCCCACGAGCGCCGAGCTCACGGGCAAGCTGGAGTCGGTCCTTCCCCGGGCCTGACGCCCGCGCCTCTCCGCCCGCCGGGCGGCCGGGTTGGCGGACGTCGCCGGTGGGCGTACCACCCACCTATCTTTCCGTGAGGTCACCGGACGACCGCGCCCGGGGAGCGCGTTCCCTCCGAAGGACGGGTAGAACAGCCGTCCGCCTGACTACCCCACGGGGGGCCGAGAACGATGAATTGGCTGGAAAAAAGCCCCCTGCGGAAGTAAGCGCGCCCCGCGCTCCGTTTCACACCGTCTGAAGGGTCGCCATCCGGGGCCCGGAGTTCCCCTTACCCCAAGGAAGAAAGAGCAGAAGCCGTGGCCAACGTTCCCATCGAGAAGATCCGCAACATCGGCATTTCCGCCCACATCGACTCGGGCAAGACGACGCTGACCGAGCGCATCCTCTTCTATACGGGGAGGATCCACGAGATCCACGAGGTCCGTGGCAAGGACGGCGTCGGCGCCAAGATGGACTCGATGGACCTGGAGCGTGAGAAGGGCATCACGATCCAGTCCGCCGCCACGTACGCTCTTTGGGGCGACCACAACATCAACATCATCGACACCCCGGGGCACGTCGACTTCACGATCGAAGTGGAGCGCGCCCTGCGCGTGCTCGACGGCGCCATCCTGGTGCTGTGCTCCGTGTCCGGCGTGCAGAGCCAGTCCATCACCGTGGACCGGCAGATGAAGCGCTACCGCGTTCCCCGCATCGCGTTCGTCAACAAGATGGACCGCGCCGGCGCGAACTACGACCGCGTCGCCCAGCAGCTGGTCGAGAAGCTCGGCCACCACGCGGTGAAGATGCAGGTGCCGATCGGCGCCGAGGACCGCTTCCAGGGCGTCATCGACCCCATCCTCCGCAAGGCCTTCTACTTCGACGGCGAGAGCGGTGAGATCATCCGCGAGGAGGCGATCCCCGCCGAGTACCAGGAGGCCTCCGAGGCCCGCCGGCAGGAGATCATCGAGAAGGTCGCTGACGTGGACGACGCGCTGGCCGAGCTGTACGTGGCCGGTGAGGAGCCCACCGTGGAGCAGATCTACGCCGCCATCCGCCGCGCGACCATCGCGCTGAAGATGACGCCGGTCATGTGCGGCTCCGCCTACAAGAACAAGGGCGTTCAGATCCTCCTGAACGCGGTGCGCGACTTCCTGCCGAACCCTGCGCAGGTGGAGAACAAGGGGCTCGATCAGAAGGCCAACGAGGCGGAGGTCGTGCTGTCCTCTGACCCCGCGAAGCCTTTCGTGGGCCTCGCGTTCAAGCTCGAGGACGGGCGCTACGGTCAGCTGACCTACATGCGCATGTACCAGGGCAAGGTCACCAAGGGCGACTTCATCTTCAACCAGTCGAACCAGAAGAAGGTGAAGATCCCCCGCATCGTCCGCATGCACTCCAACGAGATGAACGACGTGGAGGAGGCACGCGCGGGTGACATCGTGGCCCTCTTCGGCGTGGAGTGCGCCTCGGGCGACACGTTCACGGACGGCAGCGTGGCCATCACCATGACGTCCATGCACGTGCCGGACGCGGTGATCTCGCTCGCCGTGGCGCCGAAGAATCGCGACTCGACGGCCAACTTCTCCAAGGCCCTCAACCGCTTCACGAAGGAGGACCCCACCTTCCGCGTGCACCGCGACGAGGAGTCCGCCCAGACGATCATCAGCGGCATGGGCGAGCTGCACCTGGAGATCTACATCGAGCGCATGAAGCGCGAGTACGGCTGCGAGGTGGTGGCGGGCAAGCCGCAGGTGGCCTACCGCGAGACCATCACCCAGCGCGGTGAGTTCGCGTACACCCACAAGAAGCAGACGGGTGGCTCGGGCCAGTTCGCGAAGGTGTGCGGCTACCTCGAGCCGCTGCCCGAGGACGCGGTGATGAACTACGAGTTCGTGGACGAGATCGTGGGCGGTTCCATCCCCCGCGAGTTCATCTCGGCGTGCGACAAGGGCTTCCAGGAGGCCATCAAGAAGGGCAGCCTCATCGGCTTCCCCGTGGTGGGCGTGCGCTGCGTCATCAACGACGGCGGCTTCCACGCGGTGGACTCCAGCGAGCAGGCCTTCCGCACCGCGTCCATCATGGGCTTCCGTGAGGGCTACGCCGCAGCCAAGCCCACCATCCTCGAGCCGATGATGAAGGTCGAGGTCCAGGCGCCCGAGGACTTCCAGGGCTCCGTGGTGGGTCAGATCAACCAGCGCCGCGGCACCATCCTCAACACGGAGAACGCCGAGGGCTACGTGACGGTCACCGCCGAGGTGCCGCTGAACGAGATGTTCGGCTACTCCACGGACCTGCGCAGCGCGACCCAGGGCAAGGGCGAGTTCACCATGGAGTTCGCCAAGTACTCCCCTGCTCCGCGCAACGAGCAGGAGGCGCTGATGGCGCAGTACAAGGAGAAGCAGGCGGCCGAGCGGAAGTAAGAGCTCTCCGCCACGCTTGTCGCAGGAAACGGCGTCCCGGGATTACTCCCGGGGCGCCGTTTGCGTTTGTCCGAGGGGCTCGGAGAAACCGGGAGCGGGACCGGGGCGAAGGGGGCTGTGTCCCCAGGATCCTACTCCGCCTCCGCGGCGGCCGCGGCCTGTAAC
>JAKEEX010000672.1 GCA_022616315.1 Myxococcaceae bacterium | reverse complement strand
GTGGAGGTACTGCTCGCGGAGGTGAAGCCGCCCGCGGACACCGCGACGCGTGAGAGGGTGGACGCGGTGCGCGTGCGGCTCGCGCGCGCCAAGGCGCTCACCGACTCGGGCAAGCAGCGCGAGAGCCTGGACGTGACGGGCGTCGCCATCGACGAGGCGAAGGCGCTCGGCTACCCGCCGGTGCTCGCCGAGGCGCTCTTCGCGCAGGGCGTGGGCCAGGTGCTCTCCGGGGACCTCACCGTGGCGGCGGGCACGCTGGAGCAGGCCGTGTGGACGGCGACGGCCGCGCACCACGACGCGCTCGCCGCCTCCGCCGCCGTGCGCCTTGTGGGCGTGTACGGGGTGCGCGGACGCCGCGCGGAGGCGCAGCTGTGGGACCGGCACACCTCGGCGCTCGTGGAGCGGCTGGGCGGCTCGGACGAGCTGGAGGTGAGCCTCCTCAACAACCGCGGCGTGGGCTTCCTCACGCGGGCCGAGCTTCCCCAGGCGCTCGACACCTTCGAGCAGGGGCTGGCGCTGGCGCGGCAGCGGCTCAAGCCCACCCACCCGCTCGTGACGCGGCTCGAGACGAACCGGCTCGCCGTCCTCAAGCACCTGGGGCGCTTCGCCGAGGCGACGCGGCAGATGGAGGAGTCGCTCCGGCGCGCGGAGGAGACGCTGGGCCGGCACCACCCCGCGCTCGCGCCGCTCCTCCTCAACGCTGCGCGCGTGCACACCCAGCAGGGGCGGCTGCGCGAGGCGCGCCAGACGCTCTCGCGTCTCCTGCAGATGGGCGAGGGCTCCTTCACGCCGGGGTCCGCCAACTGGGCCCAGTACTGCAGCCTGGCCGGACGCATCTATGAGCTGGAGGGGCGCTACGACGAGGCGCTCAACCACTACGAGGAGGCGCTGCGCCTCTTCGAGCTGTCCATGGGACCGGAGTCCCCCAACGCCCTGGACGCGGTGCTGGACGTGGCGGCCGTGCATCTGCGCGCCGGCGCACAGGACGAGGCCGAGCACCTCTACGAGCGGGTGCTCTCGGTGGTGGAGAAGGAGGGTGGGGCGGACCACCTGGACACGCTCGCGCCGCTCCTGGGACTGGCGGACATCCAGGAGCGTCGGGGGCAACATGCGCGGGCGCTGGAGCTGCGGCTGCGCGCGTTCGGGACCTGCGTGAAGGGCTACGACGAGGCGCACCCGTACTGCGCCGCCACCCGCGCGGAGCTGGCCAGCAGCGAGGTGGAGGTGCGGCGCGACCCGCGTGCGCTCTCCGCGCTGGAGGAGAGCGTGCGTCGCGTGGGCGCGGCGACGGGCACCTCCTCGCCGCTGATGGTGGCGATGCTGCAGCGGCAGGGCGAGGCGCTGCTGAAGCTGGGCCACCCCGCGGAGGCGCTCGCCCCGCTCAAGCGCGCGACGGAGGTGACGGTGGCGCTGCGGCTGGACCCCAACGACGTCCGGGCCCTGCGCGCGCTGCTCGCTCGCGCGACGGTGGCGGCCGGAGAGGCTCCGCGCGCCCCCCGGCTGACCAACGCGGACGAGGGAGCATTCACCCGGTCCGTGGTGCCGGACGTGCGCCGCCGGGACGAGCTGCGCAGCTGGCGCCACAGGTACACCGTGCGCCTGGGGACGTCTCCGGTGGCGGCGGACGTCCCCTGAGCAGGCGGGCGGACTTGG
>JAKEEX010000671.1 GCA_022616315.1 Myxococcaceae bacterium | reverse complement strand
GTGGCGAGCAGCGCCCCGTCGGGCGCCAGCGCCGTGACCTCCACGTCGTAATGGCCCGGGAGGAGCCCCAGCCGGTCGAACGTCACCTGCACCCGCCCCTGCACGGGCAGGGGCTCGGGGACCGGCACGGCCTCCGCCCGCGTGCTGGTGCGGTAGATGGGGGTGCCGTCCTCGCGCAGCAACACCACGCCGAACGCCACGCCGCCCACCTGCGGCCGGGCGGTGAAGTCCACCTGGACCTCGAGCGCGTCCTCGGGGTCCAGCGCGTCCTTCGACGCACCGCCCCCTGCCGCGCAGGACACGGCGGCGAGCGTCACCGGCCCACCCTCCCCCGCCCCGTGATGGGGCACTTCAGGGAGCGCGCCGCCGTCGGAGGCCAGCGCCGAGGGGGCGAAGGTGCGCCCTTCGTCCTCGGCGATGCGCACTGCCTCCTCGTACTCGCGCACCAGCTCACCTGGCGGCCCCACCCGGCGGATGCGCCCGCCGTCGATCCACGCCGCCATGTCGCACCAGCGCTCCACCGCGGACAGGTCGTGCGTCACCAGGACGATGGTCCTCCCCGCCCGCTTGAACTCCTCCATCTTCGCCATCGACTTGCGGCTGAAGTGGGCGTCCCCCACGGCGAGGATCTCGTCGATGATGAGGATCTCGGGGTCCACGTGCGTGGCCACGCTGAAGGCGAGGCGCATGTACATGCCGCTCGAGTAGGTGCGAACCGGCTCGTCGATGAAGTCGCCCAGCTCGCTGAAGGCGATGATGTCGTCCATCCGCGCCTTCACCTCGGCGCGGCTCATCCCCAGGATGATTCCGTTGATGAGGATGTTCTCGCGCCCCGTGAAGTCCGGGTGGAAGCCCGCCCCCAGGTCCAGCAGCGCGCTGATGCGGCCGTTGACCTCGATGGAGCCGGTGGTGGGCGCATAGATGCCGGTGATGAGCTTGAGCAGGGTGCTCTTGCCGCTGCCGTTGCGCCCGAGGATGCCCACTGTACGCCCGCGCGGGATGGTGAGGTCCACTCCCCGCAGTGTCTCGATGAACAGCTCGGGCGGGGCCTTCCGGCGCTTGGCGGTGAGGAACGCCACCAGCTCGGACTTGAAGGTGGTGTGCTCCTTGCGGACGGTGCTCCGCTTGAACCGCTTGGTCACCCCGCGCAGGACGATGGCGTCGTCCGCTCCACTGGCCATCAGATGCACTCCGCGAACTCCTCGCGCCGGCTCTCGAAGAGCCGCGCCGCTCCCCACAGGAGCACCACCGACAGGCCGGCCACCCAAAGCAGCGGGCGCGCCTCCGGCAGGCGGTGCTCGTAGAGGATGGACTGGTAGGACGTGATGAGCGCCGCCACCGGGTTGCCGTACAGCACGAGGTCTCTGAAGCGCTCGGGCACGGTGGCGATGGGGTAGAGCACGGGCGTCACGAAGAAGCCGAGCGTCAGCAGGTTGCCGATGATGTGCTGCAGGTCCCGGAACGTCACGTTGAGTGCCGCCACCACATAGCCGAGCCCGAGCGTGAGCAGCAGCTGGGTCGCCGCCACCGCCGGCAGCAGGAGGATGTGCCAGGTGGGCCACATCCCGTGCAGCGCACCGAGCACCACCATCAGCGGGAGGCTGAAGAGGTAGTTGAGCAGGTTGGTGGTGACTACCGACGCCGGGAGCACCTGCGCCGGGAAGCGCACCTTGGTCAAGAGGTCACGTCGGTCGCTGATGGCCGTGGCGCAGCCGCCCACGCTCGTCGAGAACCAGATCCACGGCAGCAGCCCCACGAACTGGAAGTAGAGCGGGTTCCGGAGGTCCTGGCGCATGTAGACGCTGAAGACCAGCGCGTACACGAGCATGAGGAGCGTGGGGTTGAGGAAGGTCCAGAGGAACCCGAGCACCGAGCCGCGGTAGCGCGCCGTGAGCTCGCGCTGCACCAGACTCAGCAGCAGGCCCCGGTACTGATAGAGCTCTTGGAGGTTTCGCAGCATGACTCAGGGGCGGGATGCGGACCCCACACGCGGCCACGGACCCGGGCCCGCGCACGACGGGGGAGGAAAAGAACGGCGGACCCTAGACGCAGTCCTCCGGCACCGTCAATCGAGCTGGCAAGGGCAGGCCGCGGACACTCCGCCCCGCGCCCTCTCGGCCCCTGTCCCGCCGAGCATGTCATCCCTCGCCAGTCCTCCCCGTGGGCCCGCCCGGTCCCTCTGGAGCTGCCTTGCTGCGCGCCCTTTCTCGGTGCTAAGCGTCCCGCCCGCCTCGGGGCCTCCACGTTCCTGTCGGCTCGCAGGTGGGCCGAGGCGCCCGGGAAGCCCGCACGGCGTGGCCCCGGGAAAGGAGGCCAGAGAGCCCTCGACGGAAAGCGAGCCGCTCCTGGGCGGTCCTCGCCTGCCGGGCCGGGTGGGGCCAACCATCGGGCGCCGAAGGGCCGCCCTCGCTAACGTGTCGGAGTCAGCCCTGATGTCGCTTGCCCGGTTGTTCGAACGTCACGGCGCCCTGGTCACGGCGCTCGCAGTGCTGGTTTTCGGCAGCGCGCTCCGCTTCCACCAACTCGGCCACGACGGCCTCTGGTCCGACGAGCTCTTCACCGCATCGATGGTGCGCCAGCACCCGCTTACGCCAGACCCGTTGACATTCCGGCGCACCACCGTCTTCGGCATCGCCCCGGAGGACTCGTTCTGGACGGCCAAGGGGGCGGAGCAGAGCCCGCCCCTCTTCGAGTTGCTGACCAAGGGGGTGCTCGAGTTCCTCAGCCCGAGCGAGCTTTCTCTGCGCCTGGTCAGCGCGCTCGCCGGCTGCGCGTGGCTCGCCTTCCTTGCCCTGCGCGCGTGGAGGACCCGCGACCCCCTGCTGCGGCGCACCTACCTGGCCGCCCTGTTCATGGGAGCGGTGTCGGTGGCGCTCGTCGAGTACTCACAGGAGGGCCGCGCTTACGGACTCGGCACGCTCTTCACCGGCATCCTCGCCACGCGCTGGATGGAGCGCTGGTACGAGGGCTTCGGGCGGGCGGAACTCCCGCGCGCCTGCGAGCTCGTCCTTTTCGTGCTTGGCTGCCACACTCACTACAACGTGGTCGTCTTCAGCGCGCTCCTGCTCTCGACTTACGGGGTGGTGGCGCTCCGCACGAAGCGCTACGCAGACCTCGCCCGGCTCGCGCTCGTGCCCCTGGCGTGCCTGCCCTGGATTGCGATCAACGCGCACACCATCCTCTTCACCTCCCGGGGTGGCGTGCGCTGGCGGGAAATCGGCCTCGCAGAGGCGCTCGGCGGCGCCCTCCGGTGCGCGTCCGAGCTCCCCGGGACGCCCCTCCTCGTGCTCGCGCTGCTGGTGGCCGCGGTGATGGTCGGCCGGCTCGCCTTTGGCCGCACGGCCGGCTCGCCCGCGGTGAGGCGGACGCTCCTCGCGCTGGGGGTGCTCTCCGCGATCTACATCCCGCTCATCGGGATGGTGACCATGCGCGCGGGCATGATGCACCCGCGCTACTACTTGTACCTGCTCCCGGCCCTGCACCTCGGCGTCGCGCTGCTGCTCGCCAGCTTGCTCGAGCGTGCGGCTCCCGTGGCCGTCGCCATGGCGCTGCTGGGGGTGGGCTCCTTCGCGGACCTGCGCGCCTACTATGCGCGGGAGCGCGAGGGCTACCGCGAGGTGACGCAGTGGCTGCGCACGCAGGCCACGGACGCCCGTGCGCCCGTCATCTTCACGTGGGCCCCCAACCTCGCCATGTACCGCCTGTACCTCGAGTCCTTCTTCGATCCGCAGGCGGACGAGCGCGCCATCCCCATCTCCCAGGTGCAGGACGGGCCAGCCACCTGTGAGCGCGTGGGCGAGGCGCCCACCGTGCTCGTCATCGCCCACGCGACGCACCGCCCGCTGGCGGACGCCGCCCTCGCCGCCTGCAGCGGCCACTATCGCCTCGCCGGCGAGCAGGTCGTCCGGGACGTGCTCGGCCAGGTTTGGGCCCGCCAGCCCGCGCCCGCCGTGTGGGGGGGGGGGGGGGGGGGGGGGGGGGGGGGGGGGGGG
>JAKEEX010000670.1 GCA_022616315.1 Myxococcaceae bacterium | reverse complement strand
GACCTCGACGAGGTCCGGATGCTGCCGCGCCTCGACCTTGTGGCCGATCAGTCGCGACGGCACCGAGTAGATCCGGCTGCCGACCCGGATGGTGCTCCAGCGCGCCACGCGTGCCCTGGACCTTGGTGAAGTCCGGCACCCGCCCCGACGGCAGCGGCCGCAGATGCAGACGCTCCGCGGCCAGCTTGTCCTCGACGCGCCGGTTGCCAGCGGCAACCACCTCGCGCACGAAGGCGACGTAGGCCTCGACGCTGTCGAAGTCGCGACTGCCTCGCAGCACCAGCGCCTGCTCCAGCGCGCGCTTGGTGCGGTGGTGTTTCTGCTCCACCACGCCGTCCTGGTGCGACTCGCCCGGCGCTATCCGGGTGGGGGACATGTCGTAGTGCTCGAGTAGCGTCTTCCAGCGGCGGTTGAACGCCCGTCCACCGCTGAGCCGCAGCTCGTGCGTCGCCGCCGATAGATTGTCCGTCCTGCCCACCGCCGGCGCTCCTCCCAACTCCCACAGCGCGCCCTGCAGCCCTGCCGACAGCGCCTCGAACGTCTCGCCGAAGGCCAGCATGACCCACGTCCAGCCGCTGAAGCTCAAGACGAACTCGAACAGCATATGCACCAGCACCGACGCTCGGATGGTCACTCCCAGCTCGGTCGCGTGGGTAAAGTCCATCTGCGCCTCACGCCCCGGCGGATGCACCTGCTGGAAGAACACCTCTTTGCCGGGGCCCTGCACGGCACGCCAGTCGCGCACCCGCCGCTGGAGCGTCCGCAACTGAGCTGCTCCGTAGCAGCCGGGGTGCCTCTCCTCCAGCACATCGAGGAGTGTCACCGCCTCGAGTACCCCCTTGGTGTCCGCCACCAACAGCGGGACCACCTCCGCGTCCCACACCGTCGCGAAAGGGTCGGGTCGCGTCCGCCAGGTACGTGGCCCCTTCGTCTCCGAGGGCACCGGACCTCGCTGCCACTTTTGCGCGGTCCGCACGCCCATGCCGGCGGCGGCCGCAGCCGTTTCCATCGTCTTGCCTTCCATGCGTTTCTGCCTCAAGACCCTGACCTGGGCGTCGGTGACCATGGCGTCCGGGACCTCCCGGACGTGCAGCCTT
>JAKEEX010000009.1 GCA_022616315.1 Myxococcaceae bacterium | reverse complement strand
CATCGTGGTGCTCGTTCCAGTCCTGAACGTTTCATGTGGTGGAGTGGGTGAGGAAGACCCCGATCCGCTGCTGGATGGGACGGAGCCCCGCCCGGGCGAGGTCGTGGGCACGGGCGTGTTGGAGGCTGCGTACGGTTCGCCCCGGCTCGAGGTGGACGCCAGAGGGGGTCGGGACGACGCGGAGGGACGCTTCTCCATCGAATACCCGGGCTTGGCGGGTCACCCGAGGGGCCGGCTCAGCGGTCCGGTGAACTGCGTCTACGTCAACGCAAACGAGGCCTTCCTCATCGGGCAGCTCGAGCAGGCGGACATCGAGGATCCGCAGAATCGATTCAAGGCGGGGGAATTCATCGTCATCGGCGTCCTGGACCTCGGCGACCCGAGTGCTGCGGGAGCGGAGCCGGACCGGGCCAACTTCTCCCGGACCTTCGCGACGAAGCCGATCTGCGGGCGCAACCCGACTGCCATTCCCGACGCCCTCCGCGCGGAGGGAGATTTCTCCGTGAAGGAGCAGTGAGAGTCGCACACGCGCGCGCGTGGAGACACCGCCCCAACCCCGGAGGCACCACGTGAAACAAGGATTGCTGTGCATCCCAACCTACAACGAGAGGGAGAACGTGGAGGCCATCGTGGAGGCTGCGCTGGCAGCGGACCCACGAGTGGACGTCCTCGTCGTCGATGACAGCTCGCCCGATGGCACGGGGCAGCTCGCTGACCGGCTGGCAGCGCGGAATGGGCGGGTACAGGTGCTGCATCGCGCGAGGAAGGAAGGCCTCGGGCGCGCCTACCTGCACGCTTTCCAGTGGGCGCTCGCCCATGGCTACTCGTACATCCTCCAGATGGATGCGGACTTCAGCCACCACCCGCGCTACCTCCCCCGTCTGATGGACGAGGCGGCAGCGGGAGCTGACCTCGTCCTCGGAAGCCGCTACGTGCGGGGCGGTGGGACGGTGAACTGGGGGCTCGGCCGCCGGCTCCTCAGCCGCGGCGGCTCGCTATACGCGCGCACCATCCTGGGAGTGGACGTGCGTGACTTCACCGGGGGGTTCAAGTGCTTCCGTCGGGAGGTCCTCGAGAGCATCGGGCTGGATGAGGTTCGAAGCACCGGCTACGCGTTTCAGATCGAGCTCACCTACCGCGCCCTCCTGCGCGGCTTCACGGTACGGGAGGTGCCCATCGTGTTCGGGGACCGGCGTGTCGGTCACTCGAAGATGAGCCGCCACATCTTCCTGGAGGCCCTCATCATGGTGTGGAGGCTGCGGCTTGCGCCACCTGCCGCGGGAGCGGGCGCGCGGGCGCTGCTGCCGCGGCCGAGCCCTGGCAGCGAGGAGGCGGCGAAGGACATGGGCACGAGCGTCGGCAGGACGGTGCGCCCGGACTCCACCCGCGCCCCGGGAGCACGGACGCACCGGGACGAGGCGCGGCCGTAGGCGCCCCCCGCATCACTCGCTCCGATGCCGAGGGTCCGCCGGCAGGACCTCGGAGAGCATGGTGCCTCCTCCTCTCCAAAGCAGAAGGCTCGCGGCCCCGACGAGGACCCAGACGGTGAAGGGTGTCATGAGTGAGATGCGGGCTCCTGTCAGGACGGGCAGGACCTCCTGGTAGAGCGCGTTGAGCGCCTCGCTGTGCGGCCCGCGGTACAGGAAGACCGCCAGGTTGACGAAGACGTTCGTGGAGTTCGCAGTGTTCGCGCCGGCGACGTTGACGAACATTGACACCGGCACGAGGAGGCTCAGGAGCCGTGGGTCACACCAGGCCAGGAGCACAATCCAGAACGGGACAGAGTTCAGCATGTGCCGTGGCCCGAAGCAGGAGTCTCCCGACCACGCGTAGTAGCTCACGTTGACGGCGAAGACGGTGAGGACTCCTGCCGCGCAGAAGATTGGGACGCGCCCGGGGAAGCGGCCCCGCTTCACCAGGAACTGGACGAGCACCGCCAGCGCGAGGGGCGTGTACAGGAAGAAGCCTCTGTACGGGCTGAACGTGAGCCCCCAGAGCCGCTCGGGTCCCGGGAGGGAGAACATCCCCCTCCCGGCCTCGGCCGTTCCGCCCACGAACTGCGCGCGGAACGCAGAGTTGACCGTTTCGAAGGCCTCCCCGGTCGTGGCGAGGTTGTGCGCGACGAGCATCAACCCTGCGACAGCCACCGGCGCGCAGAGACCGAGGAGCCGGCGGAGGGAGAGCGTGCGCCAATGGCCCTCCAGCCACAGCGCCCCGATGACGGCGACGGGAACGAGGGCGGCGTAGTCTGCAAGCACGGCGAGAGCGAGCGCCACGCCGACACGCGGTGCGCTCGTCCCGAGGATCACTCCGGAGAGCGCGAGGGCGAGGGCGCACGCTGCGGGCCCGTGCCCCCATACGCCGTGGGTCGAATAGAAGAGGGCGCCGCTCCCGAGCCCGAAGCCGAGCGCACACCATCGGGCGCGCGCCTCGTCGCCGCAGAGCTTCTTGCACGCACGGTAGAGCGCCAGGCTCGCTCCGGCGAGGAGCGGTGCAGACACGAGCGCGGCGTAGAGCAGCTCGACGAGGGCCGCGAAGCCAGCCGGGGCCCTCTGCTCGAGTGAACCGGCGAGCGCGCGGGCGATCGCCAGTGGCACTGTGAGGGCGACCGAGACCGCGGGCGGCGCGACGGTGAACGCGCGATCGCCCAGGACGAGGATGTCCAGCTGCTCGGCCCGGAGGTGCTTCGACACGTCGAACCCATCTCCCGCCAGGAGGGCCCGGCTCGACGCGAGGTAGCGCTCCAGCTGCCCTCTTCCGCCAACGTGAAGCAGTCCGACCATGTACACGACGGTGAAGAGACGCTGGTGAAACGTCATGCGTGCACCGAGGCCAGAAGAGGAGGCACCGCGGACCACCGATACAGCCCGGGAGCGAAGGCCTCGTCCGGATGAGAGCCGCCGCCCCGGCGCCCGGAGTGGCGCCGCTGCGCATGTTGGGGGGCACGGGGCTGTTGCCTGAATGCGACGCCGGTATCGGGGCGTTGGCACCCGCAAGCAACTCCCTCCACGGTGGAAGTCCCTCGGGTCAGGAAGTGTGTGGAGACGGCCATCCGTCGTGGCTTCACGTGTCCCTGAGGATATGTTCCTCGACGAGATAGATGGGCTCACGTTTGAGCGCGAGCCTCCAGGCGGCAAGCACGTAGACCGGGACCTCCCGCCAGCGCCACAGGTAGGCGCCGAGCAGGCGCCTGAGATACCTGGCACGTACCGGATATGCCTCGAACTCGAGCTTGGTGTGCAGGCCGAGGAACTGCCAGAGCTCCCTCGTTGCGGCGGAATCGGCCGTTCGAAATGCACACCGCTTCGAGATGGTGGCCTGGTCGAACATGTTGAGCATCACCGCATCCCGGAAGACGATGGCAGGGAAGCGCATGCGGATCCGCTCGTTCACGACCGCATCCGGCGAGACCTCAGTGGCGCGGCCCTTGAACGGTTCGAGGACATACCGCGCGACGCGACCACTCGGATAGCTGAACTCGTAGAGCGCACGGAAGTTGCGGAGGCGTCCACGGGCCCAGAATGGAGCCTTCCTCAACAACCCGAAGTAGCGCTCGAGGACCCTGGCGCCGATCACGACCCCCTCTTCCCGCTCGTAGAAGGCCCTGAGCTTCGGCTGCACTTCGGACTGGTACTCCCTGAGCAGCCGGTCCGCTTCCTCGAGCTGGT
>JAKEEX010000669.1 GCA_022616315.1 Myxococcaceae bacterium | reverse complement strand
GGCCCACTCGGAGGTGCGCCCGCCCGCCGCGGCGAGGGCGCGCTGGTGCAGCCCGAGGGCGTGCACGGTTGCTACGAGCAGCCACGTCCCCACGTGTTGCACCATCTCGGTGCTCGCTGGCGCACGTGCAAGGGGCCGCCCCTCCTGCTGCGCACTCGGCTCGCTTTTGGGAGGGAGCAGCACTTGCGACGCCTGAGTCTGCACCGCCGTCTCTTCCACCTCGCCCAGCAGCGGCAGCGTCTCAGGCGCCGGGGCGAGCGTGGCCGGTGGCGCCTCGGACGCTGCGGTGCTTGCCTCCCGCTTCTCGCGCGCCCAGTCCTTGTGGATGTTCCCCACCGTGGAGCGGCTCACCTTCTTCTTCAGCGCGGCGTGCACTTCGTCCACGGTGTGGCCAGCGTCGAAGAGTTTGCGCGCTCGCGGCTCCACCGCACCTCGGCGCTTCGGCTCCATGCCGCCGCGCTTGCGGGTGAGCAGCGCGGGCAGGCCCTTGGACTCGTACAGCCTGCGAATCTGTCGCACGGCCTCGGGCGAAAGCCCGAAGGCGAGCGCCAGCTGCCCCAGGTGGACATCCGGGTCCTCCGCCAAACCCGCCAGCAGGACGTTGCGCATGGCCGTGTCCTCAGGGCCGACGGTGGCGACGAGGACACCCCCTGTCACAACGTCGCGCTCCTCCCCGCGCCGCACCACGCAACAGCGTGGGGCGAACCAGGTGGTGTGTGGCGACTCTGTGAGGGGGAGCTCTCCATTCATCCGGGCGGGGCTGATCCTCATGCCCGCCAGAACGAACGCGGGAGTAGATAATTTCGCCACTTCCGCTTGGATGGAGCGCTCGTCGCAAGCCCGCGGAATCAGGCCACCTCAACCCCTCGCATCAGACCGGTGACGGAACTCTGGTGCGCGGAGGTCGAGGAGATGTTTGCCGGTCGCCTCCTTCCAGCGGGAGCCGGAGCGGACGAGGCGCTGGCTGACGAGGCTCTTGCAAGTGGCCTCGACGTTTCCGCCGCCGACGGGCATCCCCATGGAGCGCGCACGGACGTAGCCCATGCGGTCGCCTTGGTTATGCAGGTAGGTGATGGCGGCATGCACGGTGACCTGCCCGCGTTCTTCGGACCAGCAATGACGAGCGTTCTGCGACGATTTTGATTCCGTGCTCAGGTTTTGAGACGTTGAGGCTGGCATTCCGTCTGACCCAGCGCCGAAACGCGTGGGCGATGAGTTCCGAGCTGTTGTCGCTCTTCGATTGGGCCTGAGGCGCCTTCGCGTTAGACCCGCTCCATGGACTCACGCATCGTCGAGTTCGCGGAGGTCCTCCGCCAGAACGGCCTCCGGCTGGGCGTCTCGGAGGTCCAGGACGCCGTATTGGCGGTGGCGGAGATCGGCGTCGCGGACCGGGAACTCTTCCGCGCGACCCTCCGAGCCACGCTCGTCAAGCGGGAGCCCGACCAGTCCACATACGAGCGCGCGTTCGACGCTTTCTTCACCGGCGCCGCACGCCCACTCGAGGCGCTGGACCGCTCACTGCTTCAGCGGATCTCGGAGCCCGGGCTGCTCGCCACGGATGAACTGAAGCTGGTGCAGGCCGCGCTGGAAGAGATGCGGGACCAGCTGTCCCCGCTCACAGACGCAATCCTCCAGGGTGACCGGGGTCGACTGGCGCAGCTCCTGCAGGCTGCGATGCAGACGCTGGCGCTGGACCAGATGCAGACCACGATGCAGACGGGCTTCTACTCACGGCGCCTCATGGTTTCAGCCGGGGGTGATCGGGCGCGGAGTGAGCTCCTGGCACTCGAGCAGGAGCTCCAGGTCCGTGGCCTCTCCAATCAGGCCTTGCAAGTCCTCTCCCAGCAGCTCGCCGCAGCGCTCCGCAAGGTGGAAGCTGCCGCGCGGCGCGAGGTCGAGCAGCAGGCGAAGGCCCGACTGAGGCGCCCCGGCCAGGGTGTGCTCGCAGACCGTAACCTCCAGACGCTCAGCCGCGCCGAGGTGGAGCGGATGGAGGCCTCGGTTCGGAAGCTCGCGGAGAAACTCAAGTCCCGCCTGTCGCGGCGCCAGCGCGTGCGGCGGCGGGGTCAGCTCCACGTGCGTCGCACGCTTCGCCGCAACATGACCTGGGGCGGCGTGCCCATGGTGCCCGTATTCCGCGCACGACGGCCCGAGCGACCCGAGGTCATCATCCTCTGCGACGTCAGCGACTCTGTCCGGAATGCCTCGCGGATGATGCTCCTGTTCATGCACACGCTGCAGTCGCTCTTCGTCCGCGTCCGCTCGTTCGTCTTCGTCTCCGAGGTGGGGGAGGTGACGCGCTACTTCAAGGAGGCGGCCCCTGAGCAGGCGATCGACCTGGCCACCGCCGGCCAGGCCATCTCCCTCGCGGGCAACTCCAACTACGGAGAAGCGCTCTCCCGCTTCGTCCGTGAGCAGCTGGGCAGCATCACCCGGCGCACGACGGTGATGGTCATCGGAGACGGGCGCAACAACTACAATGCTGCGAATGCCTGGGCGCTGCGCGACCTGAAGCAGAAGGCCCGCCGCCTGGTGTGGATCTGCCCGGAGGACCGCCGCAACTGGGGCTTCGGGGACAGCGAGATGCACACCTACGCGCGCCACTGCCACCAGACAGTCGTCGTGCAGACGCTGAACGACCTCGAGAGGATTGCAGAGCAAATTGTCCCTGCCTGATGGCAGAGAACGGATTCACAGCCCCCTCACCCTTTCTCCCTCTCCCAGAGGGAGAGGGGAAGAAGTCGCGGAGCTACATTTGAGCCTGACCCGGAAAAACCCCGAGCACGCCCCCCTGGATAGCGCAGACGCGCGCACCCTCGTGCTCGCCGCACTGGTGCTGGACGACGCGCTGCTCGACCGCTACGTCCTCCACCAGGAGACCTACCTCGCCACCGCCGAGGAGGCGCTTCGTCGGGGCCACACCCACGCGGCCGCACTCGTCGAGGCCCACGAGAAGGCTGCGAGCGCGAGCGGCCTCACCCCACGCGAGGAGGGGGCCCTTGCCGCGGCCGTGCGGACCTTCTGCACCGCGCGACTCGCCGTCGCACTGCTCGACCGGAAGCTCGGGCGCGTCCAGGGGGAGACCTCCGGCGCCACGGTGGGCGCCCCAACCCTCGCCGAGCTCCAGTCGGAGCGAGCGCGCCTGGACGCCATGGTTCCCCTGCGCCAGCGCTTCGGCGCCGACGCCGTGGCCCTCCTCCGGGCACGCGAGCCCACGCTGATGCCCCTCCACGAGCGCACCACCCGCCTCCTCAGCAGGGGAGGGTGAGCGACCCTTGCCAAGGGGGGCGTCGCGTCGGATAAGGCCCCCCTCGAGCCTAAAGATGAAGCGCTACTTCATTCACACCTTCGGCTGCCAGATGAACGTCAACGACTCGCTCCGCATGGGCGAGGCGCTGGCGTCCATCCAGTACGCGCCCACCCCCACGCCGGACGACGCGGACCTCATCATCCTCAACACCTGCTCCATCCGCGAGAAGGCCGAGGACAAGATGCTCTCGGCGCTCGGCCGCTACCGCACGGTGAAGGTGAGCCGCGGCGCGCTCCTCGGCGTGGGCGGCTGCGTGGCCCAGCAGGAGAAGGACAAGCTCCTCGCGAAGGTGCCCTACGTGGACTTCGTCTTCGGGCCGGACAACATCGCGAAGCTGCCGGAGATCATCGGCCGCGTGACGGGCGAGCGCGAGCGCGTCGTCGAGACCGCGTGGGTGGACACCGAGGAGTACGTCTTCCCGCGCGCCGACCCGGAGACCTCCCGCGGGAAGGTGTCCGAGTTCGTCACCGTGATGAAGGGCTGCGACAACGTCTGCAGCTTCTGCGTCGTCCCGCACACCCGAGGGCGCGAGGTGAGCCGGCCCTTCCCGGACGTGCTCCAGGAGGTTGCAGGGCTCGCGCGCGTGGGCGTGCGCGAGGTGACGCTCATCGGGCAGAACGTCAACTCGTATCGCGGCGGCATCTCCTTCGCGCAGCTGCTCCTGCGCTGCGCCCAGGTGCCCGGCATCCTCCGCGTGCGCTTCACCACGAGCCATCCGCACGACCTCTCGGACGAGCTCATCGACGCCTTCCGGGTCGAGCCGAAGATCACCCCGCACTTCCACCTGCCGGTGCAGAGCGGCTCGGACCGCATCCTCAAGCCTATGCGCCGCGACTACACGGTGGAGCAGTACCTGGAGCGGCTCGAGAAGCTCCGCGCGGCGCGCCCCGGAATCGCGGTCACCACCGACATCATCGTGGGCTTTCCCGGAGAGACCGAGGAGGACTTCGCTCTCACGCTGTCCCTCACGGAGCGGGTCCGCTACGAGAATCAGTTCTCGTTCATCTACTCGCCCAGGCCGAAGACGGGCGCGGCGCTCAAGGAGAAGGACTGGGGCGCGGTGCCGCACGAGGTGAAGATCGAACGCCTCGAGCGCCTGCAAAAGCTCCAGCGCACCATCAGCGGCAAGCTCATGTCCGAGGCGAAGGGCCAGGAGGTGGAGGTGCTCGTCGAGGGGCGCTCGAAGACGGACCCCCTCAAGCGCTTCGGGCGCACCCCGGAGAACCGGACCGTGAACTTCGACGGTGACGCCCCCGCGGGAGCGCTCGCGCTCGTGAAGGTGGAGCGGACGACGCCCAACGCCCTCTACGGCGCGCAGGTGCGGATGCTGGAGCTTCCCGAGGTCGGGGCGCTGGCGTTGGAAACCTGACCCCTCGCCCGGTGCGTGTTACAAGGGGGACCGTGCTGTCCGTCACCGACACCCTGCGGTCGTCCCCGCTCTTCAAAGGCTTCACGGACGTGGGGCTGGAGGCCATCGCTGGGATCGCGGTGGTGCGCAACTTTCCCCGGGGCACGCCGCTCTTCGTGGAGAACATGGTGGGCGACTCCATGCTCATCATCGGACTCGGGAACGTGCGGATCAGCGCGAAGAGCCCCGCGGGCGCGGATGTGCCACTCGGTGAGCTCGGCCCTGGTGCCTGGCTCGGCGAGGTCTCCCTCCTCAAGGAGGGCCCGCGCATGTGCACGGCGCAGGCCCTCACGGACGTGACGGCCGTGGAGCTGCGCGCGTCCGACTTCCAGAAGCTCCTCGCACAGAAGCCTCAGGCGTGCGTGAAGCTCCTCATGCGGATCGTCACGCACTTCGGGGAGAAGGTCCGCGACAACCGGGAATCGCTGCGGTCGCTCCTCGGACGTTTGTAGCGACGCCGCGCGATTGTCGTGCCGGACGAGCCAGGGTGGCGTAGTACAGTCCCCGCTCTCCATGGCCAAGACGCTCCAGCTCCTTCCGGCCCTGACGCTCCTCGCCGCCGCCTCCGCGGCTGCCGGCGATGACTGGTTCGCGTCGCAGTACACGGAGGGTGGAATCGAGCTGCGCACCGACGCGCGCGTCTTCACCCTCTTCGCCGTCCTCAACGCCATGGGGTACGACGCCGCGCCGCTCGCGCGCCAGCACCCGCTGCCGGAGCCCCGCCTCCACCCGGTCCGGGAGCGCGTCCGGAGCCGGCTCGCGGGGGAGGGGCCCGAGGTCCGGGCGGCGGCGGACGCGTTCTTCGACGCTCATCCAGTCCCACTCGAGCGCTATCTCGCCTACACGCTTCGGAGTGCGCCTCCCCCGTTCGAGCAGGGGGCAAAGGGAGCGGACGCACGGGAGCTCGCTGGGCTGGAAGGTCTCCTCCGGACGGCTTACACGCGATGGAACCTCGCCGAGCTCTTCGCCGAGTCGCACGGCGAATACCGCCGTGCACTGGGGGGTTACGTCCCGGCGCTGGACGCTCCCCTGGCCCGGGCACGCAAGCTGCTCAGGCTCCCCGCGGAGGCGCCGGCACCACTCATCGTCATGAACCTGCTCGAGGCACACGGAGTCGTGAGAGGCGTGGCCGCGGACGGCCAGGTGGTCCTCGTGGTGGGCCCGAGCGAGACGCCGGACGTGGAGCCCCTCGTTCGCGAGTACGCACGCGTGCTGCTCGAGCCCGTGCTCGCCCGGAAGGTGGGCGCCTGGGGCGGGGGGGCCGGCCTCGTCCGTGAGGCGCGGGCGCTCGGTGCGCAGGAGGAGACACCCCTGGCGTACGCCACCACACTCTTCACCCGGGCCCTGGCACTGCGCGCCGTGGAGTCCCGGGACTCTGCCTATGACGCCGCGGCGCGTCAGGGCTACTTCGGTCTGAAGGACATCGCGCGTGCCTTCGAGGATGGGCGCGGCGTGGACGCCTGGGCGCTCGAGCTGCTCGCGAAGGCGGAGACACGGCGTCCGTCCGCCCGACGGTAAGGACCCTTCGAGGACCTCAAACTTGGAATTCTTCCTGCAGTCATTGCTCGTCGGATCCACGGGCCTGGTCGCATACGCAACGGTCTTCGCCATCCTGCTCGCGTGCGGGCTGGGCGTGCCTCTGCCCGAGGACATCTCGCTCATCCTGGGTGGGTACCTGGCGCACCAGGGGCAGGCGAACCTGCCGGTGATGATGTGCGTGGGCTTCCTGGGAATCCTTGCGGGGGACAGCCTCATCTACCTCGCGGGGCGCCGGCTCGGGAGCAGGGTGGGGACGGGGCAGGGGAGCGGGTTCTTCGCGCGGGTGGTCACCGCGGAGAAGCGCGCGAAGGTGGAGCAGATGTTCGCGCGCCATGGCCGCAAGGTGGTGATGATCGCGCGCTTCATGCCGGGCGTGCGCGCCGTCACCTACTTCACCGCCGGCTCCGTGCGGATGAGCTACTGGCGCTTCATCCTCTGGGACGGCCTGGCCGCCCTCCTGTCCGCGCCGCTCTTCGTCTTCGCCGGCTTCTACTTCGGCGACAAGCTGGACCTCCTCATCGACAAGATGAAAGAGGGCCAGATGATGGTCTTCGGCACGCTCGCCGTGGGCGTGGCCGCGTGGTTCCTCCTCCGGCGCGTGCGCCGCCAGCGCGAGGCAGCGGCGGCTGCAGCCGTGATGGCCGGGGCGGCCCAGGTGCGGTCGGACGACGTCACGCACCCGCTGCCGACCCTGCAGGCCGTGCCCAAGTCGGACTCCGGGAGGACGTTCGGCCAGCGGGACGTCGTCGGGCCACAGGCCTGACGCGCCGCTCGGCGACGACGTCCGAAGCTCAGCGCCCCAGCAACCGCTGAAGCCAACCGAAGAGCCCACCCT
>JAKEEX010000668.1 GCA_022616315.1 Myxococcaceae bacterium | reverse complement strand
TCCTCGTCGTCTTGCGGCAACACGTCGCCCAAGCCTTCCGCGGACGAGGCTGCGCTTCTGCGCAGCAGCGGCCGCGGAGGCACGGGGTGCAGGGGTGTAGCCCCTGCGTCTTGTGACGACTGCCGAGCTGCGTCTCGCTCCTCGAGGTTTCGTCGTCCTTCTATTCGCGCTCTTTCGTGGCGGTGCGTGCCGCCGGCGCCTTGGGGGGTTCGAAGGGTGGGGGCGCCATCTATGCTGCGGCCGTCGTGCTGCCGGCCAAGGACTACAACTCGCGCTCTCCCGCCCATCTTGTAAACCTGTCGGAGACTGCCGCTGTTGGCAGCCTGTGTTTCAAAGCGCGTGTCTCATGCGCTCGCGAGGAGTGGCACCTCCACCTTCGGTACAGGCGGCGTGAAAGCCTTCTTGTCGCGCATCATCGCGAAGAGGGTGCCAGCGAGCTTTCGGGCCAAGGCCACCACCGCCGTCTTCTTCCCGCGCCTGGCGGCAATCCGCTCAGCCCACGCGCGCAGGTGGAATGTCTCTGGCGTCCGCTGCCGCAGGATGGAGACGGCCACCTGCACCAGGAGCCACCTCACGCGTGCGTTGCCAGCCTTGGTAATGCGGCCCTTGCGCTGCTTCTCTCCGCTGCTCATCTCGCTCGGCACCAGCCCGAAGTAGGACTCCACCTGGTGCGCGTTGTCGAAGCGCTGAGCGTTGTCCACCGCCGCCACGAAGGCGCTCGCCGTCACAGGGCCCACCTGGGGTGCGGTGCACAGGCACGCTACCTCCACGTCCTGGTTGGCCACGCGCTCGAGCACCTCGTTGAGGCTGGCAATCTGCGTGTTGAGCAGCTCCATCAGCGCGAGCAGCGGCTCCACTTCGGCCTTGAGGTGCTCCGGCAGCTCCATGGCCAGCAGGCGCTTGGGGAAGGCTTCTGCGCTGCCGCTGCCGACATGAAAGCCCTCGCGACGGACGAGTGCGCGCATGAGGCTGATGTAGCGCGTACGCGTCCTCACCAGGGCCTCGCGCACGGCGAGCTGCGCTCGCAGATGACGGCGAGGGTCCGACGTGCGGTACGCAGGCTTGTACGCCCCGAGCTTGCACGCCTCAGCCAGGGTGCGGGCGTCACGCTTGTCCGTCTTCACGCGCCGGCTGCGCGAGGCGTACATTGGCGCGAAGTTGGGGTCGGCCACCACCACCTCGTGGCCCATTTCCTCCAGACAACGCGCTACCCACTCGCTCTCGGTGCTGGCCTCAATGAGGATGCGACAGCGCTGCCGCTCCTTGAACACC
>JAKEEX010000667.1 GCA_022616315.1 Myxococcaceae bacterium | reverse complement strand
GGCTGCCACCTCCACCGCCACCCGCTCGCCCCCCGCGCGCATCAGCTGCACCACGCCGCGCAGCTCGACGTCCCCCGGCGTTCCGTCCGGCGATGCCCGGCCCGAGAGGCGGAGACGGAGCGGCCCTTCCGCCTTGGCGCGCAGCGCATCCAGTCCCCGCACCGCGTCCGGAACGAAGGCGCCTCCCGGTGCAACGGTCAGTCCCTCACAGCGAGAAGGCTCGGTGCAGCGCGCCTCCAGCACGCCCGACACCTCGCCACCGCGGACGAGACCCGGCGGCGTCAGCGTGGCCGTCCAGGCGAGACCCAGCGTCCCCGGCTCGCGCGGAACCGCCGCCGCGGCCTTTGCGAAGAGGGGCGCATCCGGTCCGGGCCTGGCCTCGGGGCCGACCGGCACCGTGCGCCGGAGCGTGAGCCGCCCCGGGATGCAGGTGTCCTCGCACACCAGGACGTCCACGCGCGCCTCGAGCTCCACCGCCTGTCCCGCCGGAAGCCGCAGCTCGCGGAAGAGGAGCACCTCACCGTGGTGGCCGTAGGTGGTGATGAGGCCGGAGGGGTCCCTCACCGTCTCGGGAAATGGGAACTGGAGCGGACCCACCTCGGCCCCCGCGGCGTGCAGCTCCACCTCGCTCGGAAGGCCCGCCTCGCCGGAGTTGCGCCAGTAGATGTGCCAGCCCGGGTCCATCCGGAAGAGGACGCCGGCGCGCACGGGCACACCCGGCGCCGCCTGGGCGTGGTCCACGACGAGCGTGGCGGCGACGCGCGGCTCGCCCTGGTCCAGGGCGGTCTCACCGTGGGCGGGGTCTCCCGGGGGAGCGGCGAGCGCTGGGACGGAGAGCGAGCAGAGGAGCAGAGCGAGGAGACACCGCATGGGGCGTCTTCTATGACCAAGGTGCGCCGCGCGTGCAAGCGGAGGGTGGCACGGAGGCGAAGGCACGCTCATGGGCGGCGAGGGGGGATTCCGCCTGGAGCGTGCGTCGCGCGAACGTCACGTCAGGGGTGGCTCGCGCGGGAGGTCCACGGTGAAGGTGGCACCCGCGCCTGGTGCGCTCTCGACGGTGAGGGTGCCGCCGTGGCCCTCGACGATCTCGCGAGCGATGTAGAGGCCGAGCCCCAGCCCCCCGTAGTGGCGCTCGGAGATCGCCCGCTCGAACTTCTGGAAGATGCGCGCCTGCGCCTGCTCGGTCAGGCCGATGCCATGGTCGCGCACGATGAGCTTCACGCGCACCGGCGCCGGTACGACGCGGAGCTCGATGGGCTTCCCCTCTCCGAACTTGATGGCGTTGGTCAGGAGGTTCCCCACTACCTGCTCCATACGCAGCCGGTCGAACGCGCCTTCCGCAGTGCCCTCCGCGTGGAGCTCCAGTCGTGAGCCGCTCCTCTCGAGCTGCCCGTGGAACGTCTCCGCCACCTCGCGGACCAGCTGACAGAGGTCCACGCGATTGCGCCTGAGCGCGAACTGGCCCGCGGTGAGCTGCGAGACATCGAGCAGCTGCTCGATGAGCCTTCCGAGCTTGCGTGACTGGCGTTCGATGAGCCCGACCTCGCGGGTGAGCGGCCCGACCGCGACCGTCCCCTCGGGTGCGCCGCGGCTCATCCGTCCGAGCTTCTCGAGTCGGAGGCTCAGCGAGGTGAGCGGCGTCCGCAGCTCGTGGGCGGCCACGGTGAGGAAGAGGTCGCGGGCGCGGACGGCGGCCTGGGCCTGCTCGTAGAGGCGCGCGTTGTCGATGGCGATGGCCGC
>JAKEEX010000666.1 GCA_022616315.1 Myxococcaceae bacterium | reverse complement strand
GGCGAGCGTCTCCTGCACCTTCCAGCGCTTGCGCTTGGAGATCGGGCGGTGCTCGATGATGCGAACGCGGTCGCCCAGCGAGCAGGCGTTCGCCTCGTCGTGCGCCATGAATTTCGAGTAGCGGCGCACGTACTTGTGGTACATGGGGTCCCTCACCAGGCGCTCGACCCGCACCACCACGGTCTTGTCCATCTTGTCACTCACCACGGTCCCCACCAGGGTACGTCGCATTCCCCGATTCTTCACCGTCCCGCCTCGCGTTTCTCGCGCAGAACTGTCTCCACGCGGGCCACATTTCGACGCAGCGTCCGGAGCCTCGCCGTGTTCTCGAGCTGGCCCGTGGCAAACCGGACCTTGGCGCTGAAGAGCTCCGCCCGGAGCTCGCGCCCCTTGGCGACGAGCTCTTCACTCGAGAGCTCTCGCAGCTCCGACGCCGTCATGCATGCCCCTCCCGACGCACGATGCGCGTGGCCACGGGCAGCTTGTGCGCCGCCAGGGTGAGCGCTTCATCCGCCACCTGGCGGGTCACGCCCTCCATCTCGTAGAGGATGCGCCCGGGCTTCACCACGCAGATCCACTCCTCCGGGTTGCCCTTGCCCTTGCCCATGCGCGTCTCCGCCGGCTTCTTGGTGATGGGCTTGTCCGGGAAGATGCGGATCCAGATCTTCCCGCCGCGCTTCACGTGCCGGGTCATGGCCACCCGCGCCGCTTCGATCTGGCGGGAGGTGAGCCGCGCACCTTCCACCGCCTGGAGGCCGGCGTCGCCGAAGGAGAGGGTGTGGCCGCGCGTGGCCTTGCCACGCATGCGCCCCTTCTGCTGCTTGCGGTACTTGACCTTCTTCGGCTGGAGCACCGTCTACCTCGTCCCCTCTTCCTGGAGGCGCGAGGCCAGGGAGCCCTTGCGGAGCTCACGATCCGGGACCTCGCCCTTGAACACCCAGCACTTCACGCCGATCACCCCATAGGTGGTCTTCGCCTCGGCAAGCCCGTACTCGATGTCGGCGCGCAGCGTGTGCAGCGGCACGCGCCCCTCGCGGTACCACTCCCGGCGGCCCATCTCCGCGCCCCCCAGGCGGCCGGAGCACTGGATGCGGATCCCCTGGGCCCCGAACTTCATCGTCGAGGTGACGGCCTTCTTCATCGCGCGCCGGAAGGCCACGCGGCGCTCGAGCTGGAGCGCCACGTTCTCGGCCACCAGCTGCGCGTCCAGCTCCGCCTTGCGGATCTCCCGGATGTTGATGAAGACCTCGCTCGGCGTGAGAGCGGCGAGCTCCTTGCGCAGGTTCTCCACCTCGGCGCCGCGCTTGCCGATCAGGATGCCCGGTCGCGCGGTGTGGATGTTCACCCGGATCTTCTCGCCCGTCCGCTCGATCACCACCCTCGAGATGCCGGCGTGGAAGAGCTTCTTCTTGATGAAATTCCGGATGCGCACGTCCTCGTGAAGCTGGTCTGCGTAACGCCGCTCTGCGAACCAGTTCGACTGCCAGCCGTAGATGGTCCCCAGCCGGAAACCATAGGGATGTACCTTCTGTCCCACCGCTACCCCTTCTCAGACTTCCTCGAGAACCACGGTGATGTGGCTCGAGCGTCGCTGGATCCAGGTGGCGCGCCCCTGGGCTCGCGGCCGGATCCGCCACATCGACGGTCCGCGGTCCACGGTGATGGTCTTCACCACCAGGTTGTCCACGTCGATGCCCGCCCGCTCGCGCGTGTTCCGCTCCGCGGCGCTGGCCAACGCGGAGCGGACCAGCTTCGCGATCGGCTTCGCCACTCGCTTGGTGGAGAGCTCGAGCACCGTGAGGGCCTCCTCCACGGGTTTACCGCGCACCAGATCCACGACGAGCCGCGCCTTGCGCGCGCTCACCCGATGGTTCTTGAGCACCGCCCTCACCTGCACGTCACGCTCCGCTTCCCGGTGCGGGTGCGGCCCCGGCTGCGGGGCCCGGGCCGGAGGCCTTCTTGACCCTGCGGTCCGAGGCGTGGCCCACGAACTTGCGGGTCGGCGCGAACTCGCCGAGCCGGTGGCCCACCATGTTCTCCGTCACGTACACGGGCATGAAGAGCTTCCCGTTGTGCACGTGGAAGGTGAGGCCGATCATCTCGGGCGTGATCATCGAGCGCCGGGACCAGGTGCGCACCACCTGCTTGGAGCCCGAGCGCAGCACCGCGTCGACCTTGCGCTGCAGGCTCGGGTCCACGAACGGTCCCTTCTTGAGCGAGCGCGCCATCTACTTCTTCCCCCGCCGCTTCACGATGTACTTGTTCGTGCGCTTGTTGCTACGCGTCTTGTAGCCCTTGGTGGGCTTGCCCCAGGGCGTGCAGGGATGCCGCCCGCCCGAGGTCTTCCCCTCACCGCCGCCCATGGGATGATCGATGGGGTTCATGGCCACGCCGCGCACGTGCGGCCGCCGCCCCAGCCAGCGCGAGCGCCCGGCCTTGCCGATGCTCACGATCTCGTGCTCGAGGTTCCCCACCTGACCCAGCGTGGCCATGCAGCGCACGTGGACGAAGCGATGCTCGCCGCTGGGGAGTCGCAGCGTCGCGTGGGCCCCCTCGCGCGCCATGAGCTGCGCGCCGCCACCCGCGGAGCGCACGAGCTGCGCCCCCTTGCCCGGTTGGAGCTCGATGGCGTGGACCACGGAGCCGAGCGGGATGCGCTCGAGCGGGAGCGCGTTGCCCGGTCGGATGTCCGCGCCGGGACCGGAGGTCACCTGCTCTCCCACGCGCAGGCCCAGCGGCGCCAGGATGTAGCGCTTCTCGCCGTCCAGGTAGTGCAGCAGCGCGATGCGCGCCGAACGGTTCGGGTCGTACTCGATGCTCGCCACGCGGGCCGGGATCCCCAGCTTCTCGCGCCGGAAGTCGATGCTGCGGTAGCGGCGCTTGTGTCCGCCGCCCCAGTTGCGCGCCGTCTGGTGCCCCATCCGATCGCGTCCGCCGGAGAAGGACCTCCCGCGCGTCAGCGACTTCTCGGGCCGCTCGCGCGTGATCTCCTGGAAGTCGAGCACGCTCATGCCGCGGCGGCCCGGCGAGGTCGGCTGATAGGTCTTCACGGGCATGGCGGCTCAGACCCCCTCGAAGAACTCGATCGTCTGCCCCGGAGCCAGGCGCACGATCGCCTTCTTCCACTGCGGCTTGCGCCCCACGAAACGGCCCACCCTGCGCGTCTTGTGCGGCATGCGCAGGGTGCGCACGTCGAGAACGTCCACCTTGAAGAACTCCGTCACCGCACGGGCGATCTCGTGCTTGGTGGCCTTCGGGTCCACCGCGAACGTGACGACGTTGCGCTCCTCGCGCGCGATGTTGCTCTTCTCGGTCACGACGGGACGCAGGATCACGCGCTCGAGGTTCACGACGCGACCTCCCGGGTCGCCCGGGCCAGGCGCCCCTGGACGCTGGCCACCGCCGCCCGCGTGAAGAGCAGCTTCGCGTGGCGCAGCACGTCGTAGACGTTGAGACCCTGGGCGCGCAGCACCGAGACGCCGGGCAGGTTGCGCGCAGAACGCTCCAGCAGGGCGTCGGGCCCCTCGCTCACGATGAGCACCGACCCGCCCGCGAGCTCGAGCGCAGCCAGGATCTCCGCCACGCGCTTCGTCTTGAAGCCCTCGAGGCGGATCTCGTCCACCACCACCAGCGCCCCGTCGCGCAGGCGCTGGGAGAGCGCGGAGCGGAGCGCGGCGGCGCGCACCTTCTTCGGCAGGGAATGCTCGTAGCCCCGCGGCACGGGGCCGAACACGGCGCCGCCCCCCGCCCACTGCGGCGAGCGGATCGAACCCTGGCGGGCGCGCCCCGTCCCCTTCTGCCGCCAGGGCTTGATGCCGCCGCCCGACACCGCGTGGCGGTTCTTCGTGGAGTGCGTGCCGCTCCGGCGCGCGGCGAGCTGCCGGCGCACCTCGGCGTGGAACAGGTGGGGCTTCACCGGCGCCTCGAACACCGAGGGATCCAGCTCCAACGTCGCCCCCCGCTTGCCCGCCGTCGTGACTATCGTGAGCTGCGCCATGCTCAGAGCTTGATCTCCACGTCGACGCCGGCGGAGAGCTCGAGCTTCATGAGCGCGTCCACCGTCTGCGGCGTCGGGTCCAAGATGTCGATCAGCCGCTTGTGCGTGCGGATCTCGAACTGCTCGCGAGACTTCTTGTCGATGTGGGGACCGCGCAGCACCGTGTACTTGTTGATCGAGGTGGGCAGCGGGATCGGCCCCGCCACGCGCGCACCGGTGCGCACGGCCGTGTCCACGATCTCCTCGGCGCTCTGGTCGAGCAGCTTGAAGTCGTAGGCCTTCATCCGGATCCGGATCTTCTGCGAGGTGATCTCGGCCATCATTCCACGATTTCGGCGACGACGCCGGAGCCGACGGTACGGCCGCCCTCGCGGATCGCGAAGCGCAGCTCCTTGTCCATGGCGATGGGCGTGATCAGATCCACCACCACCT
>JAKEEX010000665.1 GCA_022616315.1 Myxococcaceae bacterium | reverse complement strand
GCCAGCCTCTGGGATGCCTACTGGAGGGAGCTGTCCGTCGCGATCGGCGCCTTCATCGTGGAGAGCCTGCTGGTCGCAGGCCTCGTCATCCAGCTGCAGCGCCGCCGGCGGACGGAGCGCCAGCTCGCGGAGGCGAAGACCCGCTACCGCACGGTGGCGGATTTCACGCACGACTGGGAGTTCTGGCTGCGCCCGGACGGCAGCTTCGAGTACGTGTCCCCCGCCTGCGAGCGTGTGAGCGGCCACCCTCTCGAGGCGTTCAAGGAGTCCCCGGGCCTCCTGGGTCAGCTCGTCCTCGAGGAAGACCGGCCCGTCTGGGAGGCCCGCCAGCAGGCCGCGCTGTCCGGAGCGGAGGCAGTCTCCTTCGAGTACCGCATCCGCACGCGCACGGGAGACGTGCGCTGGGTCGAGCAGGCGAACAACCCGGTCCACCTCGAGGGGGGGACGCTCGCGGGCAGCCGCGGCAGCATCCGTGACATCACGGACCGCAAGCAGGCGGAGCTGAGCCTCAAGAAGGCGTACCAGGAGATTGGCGTCCTCAAGGACCGGCTGGAGGCGGAGAACACCTACTACCGCGAGAAGATCGAGGCGGTGGAGGGCTCGAGCGAGCTCCTCGGCCAGAGCGACCCGATGAAGTACCTGCTCTACCGCATCCGTCAGGTGGCGCCTTCCCTCACCACGGTGCTCATCACAGGGGAGACCGGGACCGGCAAGGAGCTCGTCGCCGCAGAGGTCCACGCGCTTGGGCCGAGGAAGGACCGCCCCCTCGTGAAGGTCAACTGCGCCGCCCTCCCTCCCACCCTGGCGGAGAGCGAGCTGTTCGGCCACGAGAAGGGGGCCTTCACCGGCGCACAGGGCCAGCGCAAGGGCCTCTTCGAGCTCGCCGACGGAGCCACGCTCTTCCTCGACGAGGTGGGGGAGCTTTCCCTCGAGGTGCAGGCCAAGCTCCTGCGCGTGCTGCAGTCCGGAGAGTTCCAGCGGGTGGGAGGGGACCGCACGCTCAAGGTGGACGTGCGCGTCCTCGCTGCGACCAACCGGGACCTCGCCAAGGAGGTGGCCGCCGGGCGCTTCCGCGAAGACCTCTGGTACCGCCTCAACGTGTTTCCCATCACCCTCCCGGCCCTGCGCCAACACCACGAAGACATCCCCACGCTGGCGCAGGCCTTCGTGGCCCGCTGCTGCCAGAAGCTCGGGCGGCCCACCCTGGACATCCCTTCCTCCGTCATCCACGCGCTCCAGGCCTACCGCTGGCCCGGCAACGTGCGAGAGCTCCAGAACGTGCTCGAGCGCGCGGTCCTCGTCTCGGAGGGCACGAGCCTCAGGCTGGCGGAGGCCCTCGTCGCGGGGGCGGAGCCGGCCGGCGAAGAGCCGGAGCTCCGCACCCTGGAGGAGATGGAGCGTGACTACATCCTCAAGGTCCTCGAGGCCTGCCGCTGGAAGCTCGAAGGGCAGGGGGGGGCCGCGGACATCCTCGGCCTGAAGCCCAGCACCCTCCGCTCCCGGATGGCGAAGCTGGAGATCGAGCGGGACACCCGGTTCCGGAGTCTCGCTCTCTAGGTGAACGGACGGCCTCCGTAGCCCACGACATGTCGTGGTTCCGCGAGGTGTCGCGGAAACACCGTGTCTACCGTGTCCCGCGAGCTCAGGGTCACATCCGCTCAAGTATTGGATTTCCTGAGCTAATTCTCGGAGCGCGCGGCGCCCGGGACGATGGCATCGCCCTTGCCATGAGGAGTGCGCCTGAGAGGCGCACCACGCATGAAGGCAAGGGAGAGTTCCGGCGGCAGGGTGATGACGGCCCTGCTCGCAGCCAGGCCCGAAAAGCAGGAAGAGCTGCTGCAGACGCTGCGCAGCCTCGCGGTCGAGATCCAGAACCAGCCTGGCTGCACGACCTGCGTCCTGGGCCAGGACGTGGCCGGGGGCCCGCGCTTCGTCCTCTACCTCGCCTGGAAGGACCTCGCCTCCATGGAGGCAGGCATGTCCGCGGAGCCCTTCCGGGTGCTCCTGGGCGCCTCGAGCACGCTGAGCGGCGCGGGCAACTTCAGCTTCTCGGTGGCCAACGCGGCCCCGTCCCCCCTCCCTGCCAAGGCCGCCCCATGACCCGCCCCCTTCCGAGCTGCCCGTACCCGCTGCCGTCCCCTCACCCCCCAAGGAGTGCCATGCGCAGACTCACACCTCTTCTCGCCGGGCTCCTGCTCGGTCTGACGTTCGCATGCAGCGAACCGCCCGCTGACTCGCCTCCGCCTCCGCCCCCGCCTCCTCCAGCAGCGGCATTGGCGTCGGGACTCGTCTACACCGACCCGACCGGGACGGGCTGGCGGCTGGTGAAGGACGCGTCCTCCACCTCCACCCGCCTGGTGCTCAACCTGGTGGGCCCCGCGGACCTCAAGAGCCGCGGCGCGGGCTTCAACCTCAAGGCCCCTGCGTCGGTGCGCTTCGGCAAGTTCACCGAAACCGACTTCCCCGTGAAGGACGGCGGCGTCTACGAGCTGAAGAACACCCAGCCCAACCCCAACGCGGAGCACCCGGAGCTGGAGCCGGTGCTCGTCGCCGGCGGTGTGAAGCCGGGCAACCTGCTCACCGTGGGCGTCTTCCAGAAGGACCGCCGCGCGACCGCCAAGGACTCCGGCGCGACGCTTCTCCAGATTGCCCTCGAGTTCGACGCGGCGGCCGGCCTCACCGCGGGGCAGGAGCTACCGTTGACCATCACCAAGTCCAAGTACCAGGCCGAGGACATCGGCGAGTTCCAGATCTTCCCCACCTACGAGATGGTCGCCAAGGCCCCGCTGGTGGACATGCCCATCGCCGTCGGCTCGCTGCGCGCCAACTGACCCCCTACCCATTTCCCGAGGAAATCCCATGCATCGCACGCTTCGGCGCCCGGTGGCGGGCCTGGTCCTTGCCCTGAGTCTGGGGGCAGGTCCCGTGACCGCTCGTCCCGCGCCCACGCTGTCCCCCGCGCAGCTTGCCGTCCACAAGTCCCAGCAGGCCTCGCGGGTGACGCGGGCCCACGACACGCTGATGAGCCTGCGCCGCGAGCTCAGCTTGAGCGAGCGCGAGGGCTTCACCACCCGCAACGCCTTCACCAACACGCAGGGCCAGGCCATCGTCCGGATGAACCAGACGTATGACGGCTTCCGCGTGTGGGGTGGCCAGGCCATCGCTCACGTCCTGCCGGATGGGAGCACGCGCACCCTGACGCGCGGGGTGCAGAGTGGCATCCGCCTCGAGGGCGCTCCCACGCTCAGCGCCGCGCAGGCCCGCGACATCGCCCTGAAGAACCTGGCCCCCATGGGGCCCATGCCGGATGCGCCGCGCATCGAGCGCGTCGTGTTCCCGACCCGCTTCGCCGCGGTGGACCCGCAGACCGGCCGCACGGCGGTGGAGCGCCAGTCGTTCGCTCACCCCGAGCCTGCGGCCGCGTACGTCTGGGCCTACGAGGTGCGCACGCGCCTCCACAACCGGCAGGACGGACTGAAGGAGCTGGCCTACGTCGTCGACGGGAAGACGGGAAACGTCCTCCACGTCCGCGACGAGCTGCAGCGCCAGGCGGCCCCCACTCCCGCGCAGGGCAATGGGTACGGCTTCTATCGCGGCCCGGTCACGCTCGACACCACGGAGATGACCGACAGCACGGGGGCGATCACTTACGCGCTCTGGGACACCACCCGCGGCACCCTGCCCAACCCCGGCGTCGAGTGGGCCACCCAGGGGGACGGCACCAGCTGGAATCCGACGGGCATGCAGGTCTGGTACGGCGAGAACGACTCGAGCGGCGTCTACACCTGGCGGGACTGGGTCTTCGCCGGCAACCCCACCAACAACTGGGGCAACGGCGAGCTCTTCACCGACTGGGGCAACGAGGGTGGGCCCAACGGGCAGACCGCGGGCGTGGACGCCATGAGCGCCATGGCCACCACCTGGGACTTCTACAAGAACGTGTTCCAGCGCGACGGAATGGATGGAAACGGGACGAGCATCTACGCGCAGGTGCTGATGACCTACACCGGCTACCAGTACGAGTCCGCCGAACACGCCAGTTGGTCCAGCTGGGCCAAGGGGTTGGACCTCGGTGCGGGCTCGTACCCGGCCCATCCAAACCGCTTCCTGTCCATGACGGACCTGGACGTCATCGCCCACGAGATGGCGCACGGTGTCACCGAGAGCACCGCCAACTTCGTGAACAGCGCGGGCTACGAGGGGGCGGGCCTGAGCGAGGCGACCTCCGACTTCCTCGCCCAGATGGTGAAGGCCTATGCCACCCGCGGCGCCTCTGACCCGGCGGATGTCATCCCGAACACCGGCGCCGACTGGCGGATTGCGGCTGGCCCGAACCGCGGCACCCCGCTGCGCTGGATGGACAGGCCGAGCAACGACCTGCGCAGCACCGACGCCTGGTACGACGGCGTCAAGTACCTGGATGGCCACTACTCCAGTGGTGCGCTGAACCGGGCGCTGTTCTTCCTGGCGCAGGGTGCCTCCGCGACGGAGGGCGCGGCCAACCACAGCGTCTACCTGCCCGGCGGGATGACCGGCATCGGCAACGACGCCGCGGCCCGCATCTGGTTCAAGGCCGTGACGGAGCGCCTGGTGGACGACGGCACGGGCTCGCTGACCTTCATGGATGCCCGGACGGAGGCCCTCGCGGCTGCGGAGGAGCTCTACGGCGCCGGCTCGCCCGAGGCCATCGCGGTGGAGAACGCGTTCGCCGCAGTCAACGTCGGGGAAGCCCTCGGACAGGCCCCGCGCACCCAGGTCCTCTTCGCCAACTGGCGGAACGGCGACTACATCGAGATGAACCATCCGTGGGACGGGGCCCACCGGCAGTACTTCCCGAAGGGAGAGGCCGTGGTGCCCCGCATCACGGTGCTCAACAACGCCGACACGCGCGTGAGGTGGTCCATCGGCGGCCCCTCCATGTTCAACGGCGCCGAATACAACATCCAGGTGGGCGGCAGGCTCAACGCCAACGGCAGCTGGACCACGCCCAATCAGATGAGCTGGCACTCCATCACCGCCACCAGCGTGGCCGACCCGACGCAGTTCGCCGAGGGGCGCGTGTTCCTCATCAACATGGACATGGACACAGACACCGAGCAGGACGCCCTCGACATGGGGGGCATCGCCGCCTCCTGGTTCCTGTCCAACGGCCTCAACATGAACCACTCCGTCTACCAGGCCCCCTGGGTGGACAACGACGACGTCGCCACGTTCGTCGATGCCATGCGCGCCACCTGGCCCGTCAAGTGAGGACTCCCATGCGCAAGAACTCTCTCTCCCTCGTCCTCGTCCTCGCTGGACTCTCCCTGGGCGGCACCGTCGGGTGCGGCAGTGACACCGTCACGCCGACTCCCGTCACGCCGACCCCCACCACGACGGCGCCGAAGCCGCTCGCCACGGGGCTCAGCTACACCGACCCCAAGAGCACCGAAGGTTGGCGCCTGGTGAAGGACCCCAGCTCCACCCCGACGCGCCTCGTCCTCAACCTGGTCGGGCGCGCAGGCACGAAGTCGCGCGGCGTGGGCTTCAACCTCCAGGCGTCGCCCGGCGTGAAGTTCGGAGCCTTCGACAACGGCCTGCCCATCCACGACACGGGCGTCTACCAGCTGCTCAGCGTGGCGGATGACCCGAACGAGCCCGTGGCCCTCATGGGCGGGGTGAAGAAGGGCAACCTGCTCACCGTGGGCATCTACCAGAAGGACCGGGCACGGGACGCCAAGGAGTCGGGCCAGGCGCTCCTCCAGATTGCCATCGAGTTCGACCCGGCCGCCCAGCTGAAGGTCGGCGACGGCGTCGGGCTCTTCATCAAGAAGGCCGGTGCCATCCCGGAGGACATCGGCAGCCCCACGGATGACCTCTGGACCCTGGACCAGAAGCTGAAGCTGACGCCCATCTTCCTCCAGGTCGGCACCCTCACCGCAGGTTGACCATGCGCTCGAACACGGTTTCCCAAGGAGTCTCCATGCATCGCACGCTCACGCGCGCGGCGGTGGCCGCCGTCTTTGCGCTCTCCCTCGCGGCGCAGGCCGCGTCCGGGGTCCCCGCCCTTCCTCAGGCGAAGCTCGCTCAACTCAAGGCCCAGCAGTCCGCACGGGTGACGACTGCCCAGAGGGAGATGCTCGGACTTCGCAGCCAGCTCGGCCTCGGAGCACAGGCGGGCTTCGTCTCCCACAACGCGTTCACCAACGAGCAGGGCCGGGCGGTGGTGCGCTTCTCCCAGACGCACCAGGGCTACCGGGTGTGGGCGGGCGAGGCCATCGTCCACGTCGAGGCCGACGGGCAACTGCGCAGCCTCACCCAGGACGTGCAGAGCGGCATCACCCTCGAGGGCAGCCCCCGGCTGACGGCAGCCGAGGCCAGGGACATCGCCCTGCGCAACCTCGCGCCGAAGGGGCCGATGAAGCTGGCTCCGAAGGTCGAGCGGGTGGTGTTCCCCTCCCGCTACACCGGCGGCCTCGCCTCGCGCTTCGACGAGGCGAAGGGGCGCGAGGTCGTCGACCACGAGCTGAGCACCTGGAGCAAGGCCCCTGCCGCTCCCTACGTCTGGGCCTATGAGGTGAAGACGCACCTCATGAATCGCCAGGACGGCCTCAAGGAGTACAGCTACATCATCGACGGCAACAGCGGCGCCATCCTGCGCAAGTGGAACGAGCTGAAGTCGGACTCCCCTGCGGTGGGCACCGGCAACAGCCTCTACAGCGGGACGGTGAGCCTCGCGACCACGAAGTCGGACGTGGATGGGAGCCACTCCCTGGTGGCCATGGACCGCGGCAGCCTGGTGAACCCCTTCCTCAGCTCGTACTTCGGCACGACCCAGACCGGGTTGATGTCGATGTACGACGCCTTCACCGTGCCGTGGGGCGACGCGGCCTGGTCCGTCTACGGCGGGAACCAGGCGAACGTGTGGGGCGACGGCCAGGCCTTTGGCGGCTGGGACTTCTGCCTCAACGCGGACGAGACGGTGACCTACCTGTGCGGGGCCCCGGACACCAACGGCGAGACCGCTGGCGTGGACACCCACCATGGGCTCACGACCTCCTGGGACTTCTACAAGAACATCTTCGAGCGCGAAGGCATCGATGGCGTGGGGACCTCCACCTTCGGTCTCAACCACACCCCTATCTCGGACTGGTTCGGCAACGTCAGTCGCATGAACGACGCCTACTGGGCCCCGTGGCTCTTTGGCCTGGTGCTCGGGGACGGGAACGCTCCGAACAGGCCCGATGACTTCGGCTCCCTGACCGAGATGGACATCATCGGGCACGAGTTCACCCACGGCGTGACCGAGTCCTCCGCCGGCCTCATCTACTCGGGTGAGTCGGGCGGCCTGAACGAGGCCACCTCCGACATCCTCGGGAAGATGGTCCAGGCCTATGGCAAGCGCGCTGCGGGCGAGGACACGACCATCCCCGACTTCGCCTCGGGCGACCTCGCCGCGTGGGAGCTGGGACGCGGCTCCGGACCCAACGGGAAGCCCATCCGCTGGATGTACAAGCCCAGCCTCGATGGCCTGAGCCCTGACGCCTGGTACGACGGCATCGAGGTCGTCAACGTCCACTTCAGCAGCGGTCCGCTGAACCGGGCCTTCTACTTCCTCGCCCAGGGCGCTGCCCAGAACGAGCCCACCAGCCCCACCTACAGCGAGTTCCTGCCGGAGGGCATGACCGGCATCGGGAACGACCGCGCTGCGCGCATCTGGTACAAGGCGCTCACCGAGTACCTGTCGCTGAGCTCCACGTACGCGGACGCCCGCGAGGCCGCGCTCCAGTCTGCTCAGGCGCTCTTCGGGGCGGGCTCGCTCGAGGAGCAGGCGGTGATGAAGGCCTTCGCCGCCGTCAACGTCG
>JAKEEX010000664.1 GCA_022616315.1 Myxococcaceae bacterium | reverse complement strand
GTCGCCCACCACGACGGACGCGCGGTCTTCGTCCGCGGCGCATTGCCAGGTGAGGTGGTGCGCGCTGTCGTGACGGAGGAGGGCAGGGTGCTGCGAGGCGAGGTGGAAGCGATCCACTCCCCGAGCCCGGCCCGCCGTCCCTCGCCCTGCCACGAGAAGCCCTGTTGCGGCGGCTACGAGTGGCTGACGCTCGAGGAGAGCGCCCAGCGGGACGCAAAGCAGGAGATCGTCCTCTCCACCCTCGAGCACCTCGGGCGCATCGCGAGAGACACGGTGGACGTGCGGCCCGTGCTCGCGTCTCCGCGGGCGCTGGGCTACCGCCGCAGGGCGGTGCTGCACTTCACGCGCACAGGGCTCGGGTTCTTCGAGCGTGGGAGCCACGCGCGCGTGACGGTGCATGCGTGTCCCCTGCTCGCAGAGCCACTCTTCGACCTACCCGGGCGGCTCGCGCCTCTGCTGAAGCCCCTGTCGAAAGATGGGGAGGAGGTGCACCTCCTGGCCGAGGGGGACCAGGTCGCCTTCTCGGTTCATCTGAAGGGGCCTGTGACCGCCCGGCACGTGGAGGCGGTGGAAGCAGCGGTTCGCACCCTGAACCTCCGCGGCGCCGTGCTGGTGCCCGCGGAGGGCAGCCCACGGTTCGTCGGGAAGCCGGTCCTCAAGGCCGTCTCACCCCTGCGGCCCGAGGTTCCCCTCTTCCTCCGTCCGGACGCGTTTTCGCAGGCCAACGCGGAGTTGAACGCGGGGCTGGTCGCGGCCGCCGTGACGCAGCTTGCGCCTCGAGGAGAGGACCGCGTGCTCGAGCTCTTTTCGGGAAACGGCAACTTCACGTTTCCCGTGGCCGCCGTGGCGCATGACGTGGTGGCGGTCGAGAGCGGGGCGGTCTCGGTCGAGCTCGCACAGCGCAGCATCCGGGAGGGCGGTGTCAGGAACGTCCGTCTCGTCCAGGGTGACGCCCGCAAGGCCTGCGAGGCACTGCTCAGGAACGGCCAGCGCTTCGACCTGCTCCTCGTAGATCCTCCGCGAACGGGGGCGCCGGAGGTGGCGCGCTGGGCTCGGGACTTCGGGGTGCGAACGGTGGTCTACGTCGCCTGCGATCCGGCCTCGCTCGCGCGCGACGCCGGCACACTCGTCACCGCGGGCTTCCGTCCCGGGATGCTCCAGGTGGTGGACATGTTCCCGCAGACGCGCCACGTCGAAGCGGTCATGTCGTTCCATAGGTCCCAGGAGTAGACGCGGATCGGGACAGCGGTAGGTCACGAGCTGCGACACGCTTCGGAGACAGGTGCCCGGTCGCTAGTTGACCGAGCGGCCAAGCTTCTGTCCAATTTCCGTCATTCGGACTCTACGTACCAGGCGCGCCCGAGAAGGGCCCTCAGTTCGATGGGGCGTCGGTCGTGTAACGAGAGCCTGAGTTTTGATCATCCCGGAATTCAGCGCCATTTAATCGGACGGCGGAGCATTCAAATGAAGACTTCAATCGTTCGCCATGCAGTGTGGGCTCTCACGGCCACTTGTGTGGTGATTGCCGCAGTGCCCTACGCGGCCGAAACCAAGATTGGGTACAAGTACGACGCCGCAGGAAATTTGGTCCGAGTGGCCGATGTGACCTCGGACATGAACAGGGTGTGGCTCTCATGCTGATCACGCCGCGCGGCGGACCTGAGCACGCAGGGGCGCGAGCGTGAGGTTCATGGCGGTGTCCCAGCGGTCGGAGAGGACGAG
>JAKEEX010000086.1 GCA_022616315.1 Myxococcaceae bacterium | reverse complement strand
ATCTCCTCATCCGCGCGGCGTTCGGCGTGTACGTGAAGGACGTCAACTTCAGCTTCAAGGTCATCCACCGACGGGTGCTGGAGTCGGTGGAGCTGAAGAGCACCGGCTCCTTCATCGACGCGGAGCTGGTGGTGAAGGCCATCCGCAGCGGCTTCAAGGTGTTCCAGATGGGCGTGGACTACTTCCCGCGCACGCGCGGTGTGTCCACACTGGCCTCACCCGCCGTCATCCTCAAGATGGTGCGCGAGCTCTTCCGACTCTATCCCGAGACGCGCAACCCCACGCCGCCGGCCAAGCCCCTGCGCGCGCCGCGCCCCGTCGAGGCGCCAGCGCTGCCCGTCGTCACGGCGCGAACCGGTAGCGCCTGAGCAATCCGTGCCCGAGGGACACACCGCCAAACCACTCCACCCACACTCCCCTCTCCCTCTGGGAGAGGGAAAGGGTGAGGGGGCTGTGCCGACACCGCGCAGCTCCGTGACGCGCCTGGTGGTGAACGCGGACGACCTGGGACTTCACCCCGCCATCGACGAGGGCATCCTCAAGGCCCACAGGGACGGCATCGTCACCTCGGCCACGGTGCTGGTGACGGGCCGCAGCGCACCCAACGCCATCCAGCGTGCACGCAAACAGGGCCTGGCGCTCGGAGTGCACCTGTGTCTCTCCACGGGACTGACGCCGGTGCTTCCAGCACACGAAGTGCCCTCCCTCGCCCCCAAAGGCCGCTTCCGCCCCAGCTGGGCCCACGTGGCGCTCGCATGGGCACGCGGGCAGCTTCGTGCAAGCGAAGTCGCGCGGGAGCTGCGGGCGCAGGTGGCAAGGGCACGCGAGCTCGGTGCTGCCGTGGACCACCTCGACGCCCACCAGCACCTGCACGTGTTGCCGGGGCTCTCCGGGTTGGTCCGCCAGCTGGCAGCGGAGGAACGGCTGCCCCTGCGCTGGCCGCAGGAGCGCCCCTCCATACAGTGGCTCGGTGCCCCGGGTGCGGCGGCGAAGGCCGTGGTGCTCGGTGCGCTCTCCCATCTGCCGAAGCGTCGTCCGGAGCGCAGCGTGCGCGCGGTGGGCATCTTCGAGTCGGGCAGTCTCGATGAAGTAGCGCTGCTCCGACTCGTGAGTTCGCTCGGGCCCGGCGATTGGGAGCTCGTGTGCCACCCCGGCACCCATCCCGGAAGCGTGCCCGAGGACCCGACGTGGACGTACGGCTGGGAGGGCGAGCTGGCCGCGCTCTGCAGCCCGCGCGCGTGTGAAGCCCTACAGCTGCGCGGAGTGCAGCTGACGACCTACGCCTCTCTCTTCGCCACGTAGAGCACGTGGGGCGTGGTGTAGCCACGACCGAGGGAGACCACCTGCTCGGGTGCGAACCCGGCACGCGCGAGCAACGCCTCCATCTCGCTGCGCGGGAGCACCGTGAGTCCGCCACTGCTGTGCGTCCGCCGGAGGAGGTGCACCACCAGCGCCTCCTGCGCCACCGCCTTGACGTGCTTCCACGAGCGGTCCGCCTCCATCTCCTTCAGCACCAGCCGCCCACCCGGACGCAGCAGTCGGTGGCACGCGCCCAGGAAGCCCTCCCATCTCGCGAGCGGCAGCAGGTAGAGGACGTCCGCCACGACGATGGCGTCCAGCCCACCGTCGCGCACCACGTCCAGCTGCTCCACCGAGCCCTCACGGAGCTCCACGTTGGGGAGCGCGCCCACGCTGGCCTTCGCCCACTGCACCTTGCGCGGGTCGGGGTCCACGCCGAGCACATGGCGGTCCGCGCGGCCCGCTGCGAGCAACGCGGTGAGCAGCCCGTGGCCACACCCCACGTCCGCCACGCGCCCGGCAGGGACATGTCGCGCCACCTCCGCGAGAGGTGCAGTGGCGAGGCGACCACGGACCCACATCCTCTCGGCGAAAGGAAGGCCCTGGAACAGCGAGAGCGCGGAGCGCACGTCAGGAGACATACCGGTCAGCAGCGAAGGCCGCGGTGAGGAGGAGCAGGAGCGTCGTGCTGGCCACGAGCCACAGCGCCTTCAGGCGCGGGCGCTCGACCAGCAGCAATGCGACCATGAGGAAGGCCGGGAACGCAGCGATGCAGTAGCGCCCCAGCCCCATGAAGTCCTTGCTGCTGAGCGTCGGGATGCCCACCGCCACCAGCACGTAGAGCGCGTAACCCAGGCCCAGCCGCCGCCAGATGGGCACCACCAGCGCCAGCATGCCCAGCGCAATTCCGCCGTGCAGCGCCGTCCGCCCCAGCATGTAGAGAGATGGGTCCCTCCGCAGGTTCGGCCACAGGTCCAGCTTCAGCCAGCTGCGCAGACCTGGCGGCTGGTCCCAGCCGGGCGCCGCCTGCACGTGCGCGAAGGCCAGCGGGTCGCCGAAGCGATGCCAGAGGAAGAGCATGTAGAGGCCCAGCCCCGCAGCCGCCAGCGCCGGCATCAGGTCCACGGGCCGCAGACGCTCGCCGCGCGCGCGGCGCAGTTCCAGTTGCCGGACCACGAGGCCCACGACGACAGCGGGGGCCACCGGTCGAGCCGCGGTGGACATTGCCCCGAGGAGCACTGCTCCCCAGAGCCACCCGCGCTCCAGGCAGAGGAAGGCACCCACCACCAGCAGGAGGAAGAGGGCGTCCGAGTACATGACGCCGTACAGGTAGAAGGCGAAGGGGTAGAGGGCGAGGAGGAGGAGCGCGAGGAGCGCGATGCGGGAGCTGGCGAGACCCAGTGCGGAGCGCGGGTCCACAACCCCCTCACCCTGTCCCTCTCCCAAGGGGAGAGGGGAACTTGCTCCCAGAGGGGAAGGTGGGCCCTTGCGAGCCCGCAGCAGGGTCAGCGCCCAGCGGTGGAAGAGCCACAGGCCCGCCGCTCCGCAGACGACGGTGACGAGGATGCCCGCCCAGAAGCGGTTGAGCCCCAGGCTCGCAATCCCTCCGACGACGAGCGGATACGCGGGGAAGAACGCCACCGGGCTCTGCTTGCCGGGCGTGTACCAGTAGCCGTCCCGCGCAATGTGCGCGTACCAGCCCGCATCCCAGTGCACCCAGGCCTTCGCCAGAAGTGCGGCCGGAAAGTCCGGCATTCCGTTGCTCCAGTCGGGGGGCAAGCGGTGTGCGGCGGAATAGAGCGCCACCGCGGTGCATCCGGCGAACGCGGCGAGCACCGTGAGGACGACGTGGCGAGAGGACGCAGCCTGCATTGGGACGCGCACTCCGCCCCACCCCACCCCGCCCCGTCAAGCCCGCTCGGCCCTCGTGTATGTGCTTGCTTCTCCACTCCCCCGCCAAGCTGCGCAATACTCGCGGCCCCCCATGCGCACACTCACCTTCGCCCTGCTCACGCTGACGGCCTGCGCGAGCGT
>JAKEEX010000085.1 GCA_022616315.1 Myxococcaceae bacterium | reverse complement strand
GGACCCTCACGTCCGCGGCACCTCCGAGCACTGGACTCCCGGGAAGCCACTGCGAATTCTGCGCCGGAAAACGCGCAAGAGAGGGGCCTTGAAGGGGGCACCAAAGTGGGTCCGAGGTATCGGGGTAGAGAGCCTCAACCCCCCGGGGCCGGCCTCTCCGGCCTGCCGAGGCCCTCGCTCGGGTACATCTGGCACAGGGCGGTGGAGTCCGCGCTACCACCTCCCGTGTGCACGCTGGCTCCAGCCCGTGTGACGACAGGAGCAGCCGAGGGCCCCGCGTCTCCCCGGGCCGCACCAAGCCTCCCCGTCACAACCCGTCCAGCCCTCCGTCCTCCCAGAGCAAGCACGTGTCCGTGGCCACCCCGGCGCGAAGCACGCGTACCACGAACGCGAGCCTGCGCTGATTCGCGGGGCCCACCCCTCACACGTTGAGGAACACGTCCTCGCGCTTCACCCCGCGCTCCACGAGGGTTTCGGTCATCGCGGCCACCATCTCCGGCTGGCCGCAGAGAAACGCCACTGCGCCATGGCGCAGCTCCTGGCCGATGTGGTGCTGGACGTACCCGGTGAGGCCGGACCACCCCGAGTCGGGGGCGCTCACCGTCCGCACCACGTCGATCTTCTTCTCCATGAGCGCATCCAGCTCCGGGCCGAACGCGAACTCCGCAGGGGTCCGCGCCCCGTAGAGCAGCATCACGTGCCCGTACTCCCTGCGCTCGCGCACGAGCGTGCGCAGCACCGAGATGAGCGGGGACACACCCGAGCCCGTGCCCGCGAGCACGAGGGGACGACCTCGCGCCCGCTCCAGCGGGAACCCCGGACCCTCGGGTGTGCCCACCGTCACGGGCGCACCCGGGTGGAGTCCGAGCAGCGCGTCCGAAAGGAGGCTCCCGGAGCGCACGAGCAGCTCGTAGCGGTCCACCCGCGCGCCCGGCGCATTCACGAGCGCGAACGGTGCCTCCGAGTACTGCGGCAGGGAGAGCCACACATACTGTCCGGCCCGCATGTGCGCGCCGGCGAGCGGCGTCCTCTCCACCGAGAGCGACAGGAGATGGAGCCCCTCCGCCACCCGGCTGCTGCCCATCACCTGTGCTCGAACTCCGTCGCGCATGTCCCCCGACTATTTAACGCGAAGGCCAAGTCGTGGTCGTCCCCTGCCGCTGCAGGCGGGGCCATGAAAGCGACGGCACCCGGGTGCGTTAGGCTCTCCGGTACCCATGGCCCCCACCTCCCGCCGCCCCACGAAGAAGGCCCGTCCAGCGCCCAGGGCCGCCAGGAAGCCCGCCTCCCCGCAGCCCGCCGAAGAGGCCTCCGACCGACGCAGCGCCACCGCGCGAAAGCCCGCCCGCGCGCGCCCAGTGGCCCCAGCCGTCGGAACCACCCACGAGCGTCGCAAGCAGGCACGGCCCCGCGCCGAGCCCGACGCCTCTCTGGCAGCCCCCCGTGCGAGCATCGAGACCGAACCCGAGGTCCCCAGGCACCCCGGGCGCATCCTCCCCATCGAGGTGGACCCGCGCCAGGTGGAGGAGGCGCTCGCGAAGCTCGGGGGCGAGCTGAGGCACTGGGCCAACAAGGGCCGCTACACGCGGGTGCGCTTCAAGTTCCGCGGCCGTCAGCTGCTGCCGGACCTGCCACTGGCGGCGGTGGTGGCCGCGGAGGGGCTCACGTTCTACTGGGCGGGCATCCTGCGCGTGCTCCTGGTCAACGTGATGGGAGGCTCGCTCCTCAGCGTGGAGCTCGTGAACGACTCGGAGAAGCGCGTGCAGGCCGGCCGCGAGGCGCTGCTGTCGGGAGACCTGGACGCCGCGCTCGCGCACTTCCGCACGGCGCTGGAGATGGAGCGCGACAGCGCCTCCGCCCACCTCAACCTGGGCGTGGCGCTCAAGCTGAAGGGGGACCACGCGGGGGCCCGCGAGGCGCTCGAGAAGGCGCGCGCGCTGGACCCGGAGGGCGGTGTAGGTGCGGAGGCCGAGCGCCTCCTCGGCACACTCCCGACACCCACGGACGACACGCATTTCGTCCTCCGGACGGACGTCCGGAAAGAGTAAAACGAGGGCTCCTGGCCCGGGCTTTCGCGGACTCCTCCCTCGAGGTCTCGCACGAGGGGACGCGGACGGGCCTCGAGGAGCTCACGATGCTGTCGTCCGTCACCGCCCTGCTGCTCTCCGTCCACCTCGCCTCCGCGCCCACGGAGCCCGCTGCGCCGAAGCCCGCGCCGGCCGAGGCGCCACGCCCGAGGGCCATCACCCTCGCCGCGCCCGGCTTCTCCACGGTGAACGTCACGCCGGAGATGGCCACCTTCCTCAACGACCACTTCGCCCAGCAGCTCACCCTGCAGGGCCTGCGCGTCATCACCTCGAACGAGGTGCAGGCGCTGGTGGGGCTCGAGCGGCAGAAGCAGCTGCTCGGCTGCACCGAGCAGGACGCGAGCTGCATGGCCGAGGTGGCCAACGCGCTCGGCGCGGACGGCCTCGTCACCGCGAGCGTGGGCAAGTTCGGTGACAGCTACCAGGTGAACACGAAGATTATTGGCGCGGACGGCAAGCCGCTCACCGT
>JAKEEX010000663.1 GCA_022616315.1 Myxococcaceae bacterium | reverse complement strand
CGGCCGTCCGTCCCGACCGCGCTCCCCGCCCCCCTGCCGCCCGCCGCCGAGTCGAGCCGCGCGAGGGCCGAGAGCAGCGCGCGCGACGCGTCCGCCGCGGGCAACATCCGGTCATCCGCGTGGCCCACCTCCCGGAGCGCGGCGAGGAAGTGAAGGAACGCGAGCTCACCGTCCGTCTCGCCCTGGACGAGCCGGCGGAGGTCCAGCGGCAGCGCCTCCATCACGGCGGCACGCGCGGGGCCGAGCGACGTCGGTGCACCGTCGTGGGCGAAGAGCCAGCTGCGGAAGCGGAAGGGCTGCGTGTTCTCGTCCCGCAGAAGTCCTGGAGGAAGTGCCGACGACACGTAGACGAGCGCACCGCTGTCCTCCCGGGGAGCGAGCGAACGGACGCTCACCAGAAGCTCCTGGGGCAGGTGACGCAGGAGCACCTCGCCCTGGCTGAACGAGCCCGCACCGCGCGTCGCGTGTGCCGGCCCGTCCACACGCACCTGTCCCTCCAGGCGCCGCAGCTCGCACCGCAACAGTCCCGGGTTGGACGTCAGCACGGCGAAGACGAGCGGCATCGTCTTTGGTCCTCCAGCCTCTTGATGTAAGGGCCCGAGCGTCATGATGTAAGGGCCAGAGCGTCACGTTGTAAGGGCCAGAGCGTCCGCGCTCGAGCGCCTCACAATTCATCCAAGCCCTCAGAATCATTCGGGATTGTCGCAACGAAGGTTTGACACCCCTTCCGCGCCGTCGCTAGCATCCGCCTTTCTGCACAGGGTGGACTCCCCGCCCCGTCAGGCACGGAGAAGGCATGTCGGACGAGATCGCCATCGGCATCGACCTTGGCACGTCGTACTCGTGTGTGTCGGTCGTGCAGGACGGTCAGCCCATCGTCATCCCCAACGAGTGGGGCGAGTCGACCCACTCCTCGTGCGTGTCGTTCATGGAAGACAGCACGGTGCTGGTGGGGAACGCGGCCAAGCGCAACATCATCACCAACGCCGAGTCGACGGTGTACTCGGCCAAGCGGCTCATCGGGCGCTACTACTTCTCCGACGAGGTGAAGAAGGCGCAGGCGGTGATGCCCTACCGCATCGTCGAGGGCGAGAACAACTCGGTCCGCATCGCCATCCGGGACACCACCTATTCGCTCCCTGAGATCTCCGCGCTCGTCCTCAAGGAGATGAAGGCCACCGCGGAGACCTACCTCGGCCGCGAGGTGACCCGGGCCGTGGTGACCGTCCCCGCGTACTTCAACGACAACCAGCGCCAGGCCACGAAGGACGCCGGCCGCATCGCGGGGCTGGAGGTGCTGCGCATCATCAACGAGCCCACCGCCGCCGCGCTCGCCTACGGCTTCGGCCGGGACGTGAACCAGCGGGTCGTGGTCTACGACCTCGGCGGCGGCACGTTCGACGTCTCCATCCTCGAGATCGGCAAGGACGTCTTCGAGGTGCTCTCCACCGCCGGCGACACGTACCTCGGCGGTGACGACTTCGACGACCGCATCATGGCCATGCTCGCGGAGGACTTCCTCGCGCGGACCCGCCTCGACCTGCGGCAGAACAAGTACTGCCTGCAGATGCTGAAGGACGCGGCGGAGAAGGCGAAGATCGACGTCGGTCAGGCCGGCATCGCGCACATCCACTGCGCGAGCATCTGCCAGGACGCCAACGGCAACGTGCTGGACCTCAAGCACACGCTCAGCGCGGACCAGTTCAACCGGATGGTGATGGACCTGGTGCAGCGCACCTTCAAGGTCTGCGACGAGGCTCTCCAGAGCGCGCGCCTGACCGCGGCGGACATCGACGCGGTCATCCTGGTGGGCGGCCCCACGCGGCTGCCGATCATCCGCAACTCCGTGCGGCACTACTTCCAGAAGGAGCCGCTCGAGGGCATCAACCCGGACCAGGTCGTGGCCATGGGCGCGGCGCTGCAGGGCCATGCGCTCCTGGACGCGCGGGCCGAGACGTTCCTCGTGGACGTGACGCCCCTGTCGCTGCGCCTCGGGACGGTGGGCGGCTACACCGAGCGGATCATCGACAAGAACACGCCCGTCCCCATCGACAAGTCGAAGACCTTCACGACCAGCCGGGATGGGCAGGACAAGGTGAAGATCCGCGTCTACCAGGGCGAGTCGAACCGAGCGGACGAGTGCGAGATGCTCGGCGAGTTCGAGTTCACCGGCTTCCGCGTCGGCTACCGCGGTGAGGTGAAGATCGAGGTGACGTTCGAGATCAACACGGACGGCCTGGTCCACGTGTCCGCGACGGACACGGAGACGGGCCAGAAGACGTCCACCACCATCACGCTCTCCTCGGGCCTCTCGGAGGCAGACATCCAGAGGTCCATCGAAGCCAACCGCCGCACCCGACTCGCCCGGCCAGGTCAGGACCTGCCGGCCGTGGCCAGCTCCTAGCGTCCGCCGATGTCCGCTCCTCCCGATACCGGCGACTCCAGGCGACCCCCCGGGGCGCCCTCCCCCGCGACGCCGCGTCCCCCCGCGGTGCGTCCCGTGCCGACCATCCCGGCTGCGTCGCCACCGCCTGCTCCTCCGGTCATCCCGCGCGTCGGTACGCCTCCTGCGCCACCGGTCAGCGCGAAGCCCGTGGCTCCGCCTCCTGCACCGGCGGCTCCGGGCGCACACCCTCCACGCGTCCCTCCGCTGGCGCCCTCCGCACGCCCCGCGAGCGGGCCCCTACCTGCGCCGCAGGTTCGCGCGCCGACGCCGGCCCGTCCTCCGCCAGCCCCTCCGGCCGCGGCCCAGCCGCGCGCAGGCGTGGGCCTGGACGCGTCGCAGCTCCTGGACCTCCAGAAGCGCACCGCCGCGCTCGACACGCTGGACTACTTCCAGGTGCTGAAGCTGGGCCAGGAGGCAGGCCCGGCGGACATCAAGCGCGCATTCTACGCCGAGAGCCGCACCTACCACCCGGACCGCTTCTTCCACGTGACGAGTCCCGTGCTGAAGGAGCGCGTGCATGAGCTCTACAAGCGCGTCACGGAGGCCTATTACGTGCTCCGGGACGACGCCCGCCGGAAGAAGTACCTCGCGGACATCACCGGTCCCGACCGCGCCCGGAAGCTGCGCTACACCGAGGAGTCGGAGGCCGAGGCCAAGGTCGCTGCCCGCCGCGAGCAGGAGGAGCAGATCGGCACGCACCCCAAGGGGCGCCAGTTCTTCCTCACGGCCCAGGCGGACATCGAGGCCGAGCGGTGGGCGGCCGCGGAGCGCAACCTGAAGCTCGCCCTCACCTACGAGCCCCAGAACGCCCGCTACAAGGAGCGCCTCCAGGAGGTCCGCAAGACGATGGAGGCCATCCGCAAGGGGGAGCTCCCCTCGACTTGAGCGTGCTCCTCCGAGGGGCACCCAGGAGGTTTCGTTGGCCATCGACGTGACGGTGCTGTGCGTGGTGCTCTTCTTCGGGCTCCTCGGGGCGCTGAGCGGTGCCTCGCGGCAGCTCGCGCACCTGCTCGCGATCGTCGCCGCGGTCCTCCTGGCGAGGCCGCTGGGAGGCTGGGTGGCTCCCCTGCTCGGCGGGAAGCCGGGGGCACCGGGCACGATGGCCCCGCTCCTGGCGACCATCTTCGCCTTCTTCGCCGTCTACCTCGCGGTCCGCATGGCGACCACGCCCGTGCTGCAGCGCGCACTGGCGGGGCGTGAGCAGGAGCGCAGCGGGACCGACCGGTGGCTCGGCTTCGCGCTCGGCGCCCTGAAGGCGTCGGCCGTCGTCTACGTGCTCTTCAGCGCCGCCACCTTCGTGCAGGAGAACGTGGAGGTGGGCGGGCACAGGCTCTCCCCGGAGCTGCGCCAGTCCGTGACGGGCGCGCTCGCGCACCGCTTCAACCTCTTCCGCCGCACGGACACCCCGCTCGCGCGTCAGTGAGCCGCCGCGGCGACGGCGTCGTCCGCCGTCTTCAGGCGCTCGTGGACGAAGCCGCGGTCCACCACGACGCTGCGCGCACGGCGCTCGGGGGCCTCGAACATGACGTCCGCCATGACGTGCTCGAGCACGCTGCGCAGCCCGCGCGCCCCCAGGCCCCGTGACACGCTGAAGCGGACCACCTCGCGCAGCGCGTCCTCCCTGAAGGTGAGCGACACGTCGTCCAGCGCCAGGAGCTCACGGTACTCGCGGGTGATGGCGTCCGGCGGCTCGACGAGCACGCGCAGGAGGTCGTCCTCGCCGAGCAGGTGCAGCTGCACCACCACCGGGAGGCGTCCGAGGAACTCGGCCATCATCCCGTAGTCCACCAGCTCCCGTGTGCGCAGCACGCGCCGCCGTGGGGGCCCGTCCACGGCGTTGAAGCCGAGCGAGCGCCTGTGCCCGTCCTCTCCATCCCCGAAGAGGTCACTGAACGTGCCGGCGCAGATGAACAGGACGTCGCGCGTGTCCAGGGCGACGGTGTCGCTGCGGTTCCACCCCGCGCTCACCTGGATGGGGACCTGGACGTCGCGGCCCTCCAGGAGCTTCAGGAGCGCCTGCTGCACGCCCTCGCCGCCGATGTCCCGGCTGCCGGCCCCGTTGCGTGCCCCCTGGCTGCGCCGCGCGATCTTGTCCACCTCGTCGATGAAGATGATGCCCCGCTGGGCATCCTCCACCACGTGGTTGGCGCGGATGAGCAGCTCGGCCACCATCATCTCCACGTCCTTGCCGTAGTAGCCCGCCTCCGTGTACTCGGTGGCGTCCACGGTGGTGAAGGGGACGGAGAGGATGTCCGCCAGCTGCCGCGCGATGTGGGTCTTGCCGCTACCGGTGGGCCCGATGAGCAGCATGTTGGACTTCTTGAGCAGCGTGCCGCGCCGGTGCCGCCGCGCCTCGATGCGCTTGAGGTGGTTGTAGGCGGCGATGGCCACCGCACGCTTGGCGGCCTCCTGCCCGATGACGTAGGCGTCCAGCCGCGCGAAGATCTGCCTCGGTGTGAGGAGCGTGGGCTCCCGTCGAGCAGAGGTCTCCATCGCCACGGTCCCCCTTCCAGCCAGCGACCAGGACCTTCCCCGGGCCAAAGCTTAAGGCGCCAACACGGCCCTGACCCGGAGGGAGCGGGCCTCTCTGGCAGGGCCCGAGTGGCCGCCCACCCCGCGGCGCGGCGTCCTCTACTTGAAAGAGGGGGCGATTCCCTATAGTCCGCCGCGCGTTTCAAGCTTGAGGAGCGAGGCAGCAGCCGACCTCCACGCACCGCGAGGAACCAGACCGAGACATGACCACCATTTCCGCACAGCCGTCCCGCTGGACCGTCGCCGAGTCGCAGGAGACGTACGGCATCCGCAACTGGGGGGCCTCCTACTTCGGCATCAATGACCGGGGCCACGTCATCGTGCACCCGGATGGCCCGGCCGGCCCGAGCGTGGACCTGAAGGAGCTGGTGGACGAGGTGCGGCGGCGCGGCATCGGGCTGCCGCTCCTCGTGCGCTTCACGGACGTGCTGCGCAACCGGGTGAAGCACCTCAACGAGGCCTTCCTCAAGGCCATGGCCGAGCAGGGCTTCAAGGGCAACTACAGGGGCGTCTACCCCATCAAGGTGAACCAGCACCGCTACGTGGCGGAGACCATCGTCGAGGCGGGACGTCCGTATGGCTACGGGCTCGAGGCGGGCAGCAAGCCCGAGCTCCTGGCGGTGATGGCGCTCCTGGACTCCGAGGAGCCGCTCATCATCTGCAACGGCTACAAGGACGAGGAGTACATCGAGACCGCGCTCTTCGCCTCGAAGCTGGGCCGCAAGGTGGTGCTCGTGCTCGAGAAGCCGAGCGAGCTGCCGCTCATCGCGGAGGTGGCGCGCCGGACCGGCATCACGCCGCGCATCGGCTGCCGCGTGAAGCTCTCCACGCGTGGCGCGGGTAAGTGGGAGGCGAGCGGCGGTGACCGGAGCAAGTTCGGCCTCTCCTCCAACGAGCTGATGGAGGCCATCCGTTTCATGCGGGAGACGAACCTGCTGGACTCCTTCGAGCTGATGCACTTCCACCTGGGGAGCCAGATCTCCAACATCCGCAACGTGAAGAACGCGCTGCGCGAGGCGGCCCGCTTCTACACCGAGGTCCGGCGCCACGGCGCGCCGCTCAAGTACCTGGACGTGGGCGGCGGCCTGGGCGTGGACTACGACGGCAGCCAGACCAACTTCGCCTCCTCCATGAACTACACCACGGAGGAGTACGCGAACGACGTGGTCTTCGCGGTGATGGAGGCCTGCGACAGGGCGGGCGTGGAGCACCCCACCATCGTCTCGGAGTCGGGGCGCGCGGTGGTGGCCCACCACGCGGTCCTGGTGACCGAGGTGCTCGGCTCGAGCGAGTTCGAGTCGCAGGTGCCGCCGGACCTGGAGCCCAAGGGCGCCACGGGCGTGGTGAAGAACCTGATGGCGACGTACAAGGAGGTCACCAACAAGAACCTCCTCGAGTCCTACCACGACTCGCTCGAGTACAAGGAGGAGTGCCTCTCGCTCTTCTCCCTCGGCCACCTGTCGCTGGACCAGCGCGTGGCAGCGGAGAACATCTTCTGGGCCCTGTGCCAGAAGATCATGCGGATCGCCCGCGAGTCCGGGGAGATCCCCGAGGAGCTGGAGGCGCTGGACAAGCAGCTCTCGGACACCTACTTCTGCAACTTCTCCGTCTTCCAGAGCCTGCCGGACAGCTGGGCCATCGATCAGCTCTTCCCGGTGATGCCCATCCACCGCCTCAGCGAGCGCCCCACGCGGCGCGCGGTGCTCGCGGACATCACGTGCGACTCGGACGGGAAGATCGAGCAGTTCATCGACAAGCGCGAGGTGAAGGACTCGCTGGAGCTGCACGCGCTCAACAGCGACGACTACTACCTCGGCATCTTCCTGGTGGGCGCCTACCAGGAGATCCTGGGCGATCTGCACAACCTCTTCGGGGACACGCACGCGGTGCAGGTGTCCTGCGCGCCGACGGGTGGCTACCTCATCGACCACGTCGTGGCGGGCGACACGGTCACCGAGGTGCTCAACTACGTGAGCTACAACAAGGACGACCTGGTCGCGAAGGTGCGCCGCTCCGTGGAGCACGCGCTGCGCGCCGGGAGGCTCACGCTGGACGATTCGCGCAAGCTCCTGCGCCTGTACGAGGACGGCCTGGACGGCTACACGTACCTGGAGCGCGAGGTGGACGCGAGCTTCCTCACCTACAGCGTCCCACTGCGCAGCGTGCCCACGCCTGCAAGCGTCGAGCGCCCCGCCGCCGGCAAGTAGCCGGCCAAGTGCACAGCCCCCTCACCCTGTCCCTCTCCCGGAGGGAGAGGGGAAGTCGGAGAGACAGGGTGGGGGCAAGCACGTCAATCCGCGTACACGAAGCGGATGGGCGCCTCCACGGAGGGGTCCAGGCTCCGCTTCACCGGGCACCCGAGCGCCGCCTCCTCCATGCGCGCGCGCTGCTCGGGCGTGAGCCCGCGGGGCATGCGGATCTCCGTCAGCAGCGCCCCGATGCGGCGCGGCGGCGGCGTCATCCGCTTCTCCACGGTGGCGCTCGCCTCGCCGAAGGTGAAGCCCTCCCGGCTGGCCACGAGCGCCATGGTGGTGAGCGCGCACGACGCGAGCGCCGCCCCCACCATGTCCGTGGGCGAGAACGACAGGCCCGTGCCGCCGTTGTCCTTCGGGGCGTCGGTGGTGACCTCGGTCCCCGACGGCCCGTGGGTCATGCGCACCTTGAGGCCGGGGGCGGAGACGCCCTGCATCATCACTCCGCGCGGAAGCTCGTTCATCTCTCGGTTCCTCCTTCGTGGTCCGCAGTCAGCGGGTGCCGTGCTCGCCGCGCACCAGCGAGTGGTGGTGGCCCGTGTCCTTCGGCACCTCGCCCGGGTGCCAGTCGATGGTCTCCATCAGCTTCTTGCGGCGCCGCTGCACGTCGCGGTCGAGGAGCTTCACCGCATCCCCCATGAGGTCCATCAGCCGCTGCGGCCGGCGCTTGACCTTGGGGTCCGACAGGAGCGCGTGGGTGAGCCAGGGGAAGACGGCCGTCACGTCGGTGTGGACGTAGACGCTGCCCGTCTCCACGGCCTCCACGCTCACCTTGCCCCAGGTGTGGCCCTCACCGGCCGGGCAGCTGGAGAGCGCGCCGTTGTCCACCGGGTCCACGCAGAACTGCACGTCGATGTCGAACCCCTGGGTGGGCACGCCGAGGATCTGGTCCAGCAGCGGCTCGCCCTGGAGCGTGTAGTTCTTGGGGACGCCGCCGCCGAGGATCCAGATTGCCAGGCGCTTGTTGAAGTGGTGGCGCGCGTAGTGCTGCATGGCCGCCATGGAGTACACGTCCTCGTTGATGTCGAGCTCGAACTTGAACTGCTCGCCGAGCAGCCGCCGGAGCTTGACGACGTTGAGGAAGATGGAGCCGTCCTGCACCGCGCCCACCCAGATGGGCACCGCGTGCTTGTAGCAGGTGGAGAGCAGGGAGGGCTGCTTGACGCCGAGCTGCTTCTCGATGCGGTAGACGGCCTTGCCGAGCAGGAAGTGGAATTCAGGCGTGGTCATCTTCCGCTGGAACTCGGGGCCCCGCATGATGGCGGAGAAGAGCCGGTCCGTGTCGAGCAGCGCCTCCTCCCAGAAGCCCAGGTCGTAGATGCGGATGACGCGCGCCAGGCGCATCTGCAGGTCGCCCGCGTTGGGGTTCACCTCGCGGATGGCGTGCCCGATGATGCGGTGGGCGTCGTGGTAGAGGTTCGCTCCGGTGGTGGTCAACGCCGAGATGACTCCGCGCTCGATGAGCGGGATGAGGCAGCTCTGGTGGAGCCCCGCGGGTGTCATGGCACCGGAGAGGGTGAGGAACACCGAGGCACCCTCGTCGAACGAGCGACGCATCAGCTCGTACCCGGTGCGCTCCTGGCGGCCCACGTACGCGGGGAACGCGTGCTCGAGCAGCTCGATGGGCCGCTCCCTCCCCGTAATTGGCCGCGGGTTGACACGGCGAGCCTGCGCGTATGCCGCGCGCATCCCCTTCTTTGTCGACTGGTTCTTGGCCATGGCGGCGGGCGGTATACCTCCCTGCACCCCCCGGCACTAGTGTCGTGCGTCATCGCGCGGCCGCTGCGCCGGCCCACGGCCTGCGCCATCACACGCCTTCGAGGACCTCCGCCGTGCTCGAGCTGCACCGTCTCCCCGTGGTCGTGGTGCTCTGTCTCTCCTTCGCCTGCGCGCGGAAGGACCCGATAGACCGCCTGCGCCCCCTCCTCCGTGCGGACCCGACGGGGCTCAAGTTCGAGGCGTGTCCCAACCCAGGGACGGACGGAGCGGATCCGTTCGCGCCCGGCCCCGGCGCGGAGCTGTTCCCGGACCAGCGGACACTCACCGTGTTCAATGACGGCCTGGTTCCGGGTGACGTGCGCGCAACGCTCGGAGGGGACGCTCCGGACCTCTTCCGGGTGGTGTCGGCCCCGGACGCCCTCGAGCCTGGCGCGCGCGCCCCGCTGGTGCTGCGCTTCAGCCCGCGGACGCCCGGGCCGGTGAGCGCCACCCTGACGCTGGACGACAGTCACGACGGGACGCCACCCGTGACGGTGCCGCTCATCGGAGCGGGCTCGGACCTCCCGGATGCACCGGTGCTCGCGCTGGCCGTGGAGGACGCTCCGGGGGTCAGCCGGTACTCCGAGTGCGAGGACCTCGCGTGCCTCCTCGCGTTCCCTGACACGGACGAGGGCCACTCCTCCACGCTCCGGGTGGCGCTTCGCAACCATGGCTGCAGGCCCTTGCGGATCGTGGGCGCGCAGCTCCGTCCGGCCGCCGGCGGCACGGCGCTCCCGTTCTTCCTCGATGTCCCTGCCACGGCTCCCACCGCGGCCGAGCCCCTGGTCGTTGCCACGGGAGACCAGAACCAGCTCCTCCTCACGCTCCGCTTCGCCCCGCCTCGCTCGGCCAACGGAAACGGGAGCGCGTGGGCGGAGCTGGTGCTCGAGACCAATGACCCGGACACCCCTTTCTTCGAGGTGGACATCTTCGGGCAGTGGCTCGCGCCGGCGCTCACCATCACACCCGACGCGTGTGACCTCAGCGCCCAGGGCAACGTGTGCGGCGCGGTGCTGGCTGGCGGCGCCGCTACGGGCAGCTTCACCGTGCGAAACGACGGAAGCTCTCCGGTGACACTCACCGGAGCGTCGTTCCGGGGCGGGGGGGCAGGTGGACGGTTCCAGCTCGGCACGAGCGTCGTGAGCCAGTCGCTCTCGTCCGGAGCCATCCTTCCACTCCAGGTGGGATACCAGGACGCCACGCTGTACGTGTCCGACGTGCTCGTGCTCGAGGCCGAGTCCGGCGGGCTGCCCGCGGGCAGCGCGGAGCTGCGCGTCTCCGGGGGCTTGCCACCTGCGCTCTCCACGGAGCCGGCGGATCGCCTCGTGTTCACGCCCGCTCAAGGTCCCATGAGCCGGACGGTGACCGTGCGCAATGGCTCCGGGGGTGGTCCGCTCGTCATCCGTGGCATCACGCTCGACGTGACGTCGGCCTCCACGTTCCGCCTCGTGGGCGTGGACGGAGTCGTGGGCGCCACGCTCGGCCCCGGCGAGTCGCGTGCGTTCAATGTGGAGTACACGCCACCCGTGACGGGTGGACGCGTCTCGGGAGCGCTGCGCATCGAGGCCAACGTCCCGGTGGGCGTGCTCACGCTTCCCGTCGAGGGGTGAGCTCCGGGGGAGGCGACTGGAAAACAGGAGTTTGGACGACGACGGCCGTGACGAACGCGCGCCGCCTCCATCGCTGCTTCCTACGCCGATGACGTGAACGATGACGTTGACGTTGACGTTGACGTTGACGTGGTCATTGACGTTGACGTGGACGGCGACGGCGACGGCGACGGCGACGGCGACGGCGACGGCGACGGCGACGGCGACGTGAACGCGGCCAAATGACTGAGCCAAGAACGCACCAACTCGGCTGCGAGTTCCTCGCGCGCTCTCGTCCCCGTGCTCACCGAGCAGTGACGCTGATTTCGTCCACGTCGCCGTCGCCGTCGCCGTCAACGACCACGTCAACGTCAACGTCAACGTCAACGACTTCAAGCCTTGGAGTGCCCTCGGGGGCGGCGTCGCTCAACCGTTGGCAGCGGAGAGCGGAGCCTGCAGGGCGACGAGCTCGCTCATGGCGAGCGTGTCGAGCGTCGCCCTGCGAAAGACCTCGAGCATCCTCTGCTGCCCCAGCTTCCATACACCGTACATGGTGCATGCCCCCACCGCGCGGCACCCGCCTGCGTCGTGGTCCTGGCACAGGTTCACCTGGACCGGTCCCTCCACGGCCTCAATGACATCGAGGAAGGAGATGTCCTTCGCCGGCCGGGCGAGCGCATAGCCCCCGTGCGCCCCGCGCGTGGCCCTCACCATCCCCCGCGCGACGAGAGTCTTGAGGATCTTCGCGAGGAAGGCCTCCGGCACGTCCATGCGGCGCGCAATCTCCCGGAACGGAACCACCTCGTCCGAGCGAACGGAGGCAAGGAAGCTCATCGCCCTCAGGCCGTATTCGATCTTTCGCGAGATCTGGAACGGGTGCTGCATCCGGGTGCCCTGGTGGGACATGAAAACTGCTGACCGGCACTGTAGGGAGCGTTAGGACATCTTTCAACAGCTCCCGGGTCGGGGGCGCCCGCCCGGACGGCGAGGAGACAGCACCGATGATCGATCTCCACTCCCACACCACAGCGAGCGACGGTCAGCACGCGCCCTCCACGCTCGTCGCGATGGCGGCGGGGGCCGGCGTGACGACGCTCGCGGTGACGGACCACGACACCGTGGCGG
>JAKEEX010000662.1 GCA_022616315.1 Myxococcaceae bacterium | reverse complement strand
TTGACGCTGGGCTCGTACCACGGCTGCACCTGGAAGGACGCCGAGGTGCGCTGCTGGGGCTGGAGCGGGCTCGGGCAGCTGGGCAACGATGACCAGGTCACCGAGGACCAACCCAGCACGGTCACCCCGCACTGGCCCTAGGGTCGCGCGACCTCGGCGGCGGCCTGGATCGGATACGCGGGGAGGGCGCCCTGCTTGAGGTACTTGTCGAGGAACCCGCCCCGGAAGGCCTGGGGGGCGCTCTGCAGGACGAAGGCGTTGGGGTCCAGCTCCTGGAGCAGCTTCATCACCATCGGGGTCCACTTCCTCCGGGCCAGCACCATCAGCACCAGGCGGTCTCCCTCGCGCCCCTCCGCGCCCCACACGGTGACGCCCATCCCTGCCTCGCGCAGCCGCTGTGCGAGGGTCGAGGGAGGGCGGGTGATGATCTGGAACATCGTGTAGCCGAGCGCGAGCTTCTCCTCGACCTTGAACCCCACGAGCGCGCCCGTGGCGTACCCCAGCGCGTACACCACCACCCGCATCGGGTCCCCCAGCTTCGTCACCACCATGCCCAGGGCGACGATGTAGAGGAGGTTCTCGAAGAAGCTGATGCACGAGGCGAGCACCGGGTGGCCCCGCACGAGGATGATCCACCGCACGGTGGTGATGGCCACGTAGAGGGCCTGCAGCAGGAAGATGAGGAGCAGGTCGTGCAGCACGGGGCGCCAGGATTCCGGGCGCACGCGCCCCTTCGCAACCCATTCGCCTGGAGCGCCCGTCACCCGGACTGCCAACAGGGCTCCGTGCCTGGCGCCGGAAGGCCCGCGCGCCCAGCGTCCGGACGGGCAGGCCCGCGCTTGCGCGGCCTCCCCACACCACCTCTCGGCCCGTTCACCGGGCCTCCCCGCTCACGAAGCCCCGGGGGCTGTCACCCGAGCCGCGCCAGCTTCTCTGCCGCCAGGTGCGCGAGCGCGAGCACCGTCCACTGCGGGTTGACGGTTGCACAGGCTGGGAAGACGCTGGCGTCGCAGACGAAGGCGTTCTGTAGTCCCTGCACGCGGAAGTCCGTGTCCACGACGCGGATGTCCTCGCGGGCGCTCATGGCGTTGCCGCCCTGCGGGTGTCCCGTGTTGACGCCGAGGCTGCGCAGCTCCTTGAACGTGCCCTTGAAGCGCCGCACGTCGTCCACGGAGCGCAGCGGGATGCCAAGCCGCGTGGGGACGAGCACCTCCTCCACCGGGCTCGGCGTCCCGCCGGAGAGAAACGCCTCCGCCACCTCGCCCACACCCGTGGCGAGCCTGCGCAGCTCCACGTCGCGGATGGGCAGCGTGAGGTCGCCGTCCTTCTCCACCGTCCCCGTGGCCGCGGTGCCGGTGAGCACCCCGGCGCTCAGCATGTGCGCGTAGCGGCCCATGCGCGAGAGGTGCTCGTCGAGGAAGCCCGGCATGGCCATGGAGTGGCTCGCGGGCGGGTTGAACCACGTCTCCACCAGGTAGCCGGCGCCTTCGGGCCTGTACCACTGCGCCATGGCGAGCGCGTCCACCGCCCGCTCTGCGCGCCGCGCGAAGGCGTGCACGGGCGTGCCGATGTTCGCCGACAGGCCCTGGCCCACGCGCTTCCTCGCAGCCGCCGTGAGGCCCTCCGTGTGGTGGAGCACGAGCGAGGAGCCCACGGGGCCTGCCGCCAGCACGTAGTGGTCGGCCGTCACCTCGAGGGTCTTTCCACTCTTCGCCAGCCGCACCACCGCGTAGCTCACGCGTCCGCCCGCAGTCACGAGGCGCTCCACGCGCGCGCCGGTGAGGATGTCCAGCCGGCCCGTCCTCGCCGCCTGCGGCAGGTACACCGTGAGGCCGTTGCGCTTGGCGCCGTGGACGCAGCCGATGTTGCAGCACCCGCAGGCCTGGCAACCCTGGATGGCGACGAGGGTCTCCTT
>JAKEEX010000661.1 GCA_022616315.1 Myxococcaceae bacterium | reverse complement strand
GGCGGGATGAGCTGCATCAGGCCCCGCGCGTTCGCGTGGCTGTGTGCCCCCGGCCGGAAGGTGCTCTCGCGGCGCATGATGGCCCAGACGAGGGCCGGCTCTATGGAGGCGCGCGTGGACTCCGCGTGCACGCTCCCTGCCCACGCGCGCGGATAGAACAGCGCGAGCGCCTCGGGGTCCTTGCGCGAGAAGGCCTCGGCCCAGAGGAAGCGGCTCGCGAGCGCGTGTGCGGCGCCGTGCTGCTCCATGGTGGCGAGTGCGTGGCCCAGGCGGAGCGCCTCCTCACCGGTGCGCACCGTCCCGAGGAGGACCTCCACCTCCTCGTCGGCCTCGCGGAACATCCCCGCCTCGGAGAGGGCGCGCACGACGTCGAGCTCCGGAGCGGGAGCCGTGACGCGAGCGCGGGGTGGCGAGGGGAAGCCGGGGGGCGGCGTCTGCCCCGCCTCCACCAGACGCGCACGTGCGAGGAGCGCGTAATAGGTGTGCGGGTAGGCGTCCACGAGCGCCGCGTACTCCGCCAGGGCGCCTTCAGGGGTGCCTTCCAGCTGCGCGCACCGCGCCTTCCAGTAGCGGGCCTGCGGAACGAGCGAAGAAGCGGGGAAGTCCGCCAGGAGCTTCGAGAGGGCCTCGCGTGCTTCGGCGTGGCGGCCCTGCTCGATGCGGGCCAGCGCGGAGTACCACTGTGCCTCGTCCCTCTTGCGCGAGCGCGGGTGCCTCCGGGAGAAGCGGGTGAAGGCCGCCACCGCCTCGTCGTACTGCGCGTCCTGGAAGTGGAGCCAGCCCACGTAGTAGGCCGCGTCGTCCGCGTCCGGCTCCTTGGGGAAGCGGCGGTCCACCTCCGCCATCTGCGCGCGGGCGCGGGCGTGGTCGTCGGTGCGGAGCGTCCGGCGGGCCTCCATCATGAGAGCCTCGGCGGCAACGGCTGCAGGTCCCCTGCGTGCGCGGGCCACCTCGGCCTTCGCCTCCGTGTCCCGGCCGAGGGCGTAGAGGGTGCGCCCCCTCTGCAGCGCGAGCCTGGCAGCCGCCGCGGCGCCCCGTGCGAGCTTGTCCTTCCGGAGCGCGACCAGCTCCACGAGCGCGGCCTCCGC
>JAKEEX010000660.1 GCA_022616315.1 Myxococcaceae bacterium | reverse complement strand
TGGTGCGCCCGGCAGGGCTTGAACCTGCGACCTGTCGGTTAGGAACCGACTGCTCTATCCAGCTGAGCTACGGGCGCGTCCGACAGACATGCTAGCTTCCCCGTCCTCCCGGCCCCATCCGGAGCCAGCGAGGTGCATGCGAGGGGGCGCGAACAGCCGTCAGAGGAGGCACCTGCATGGCCACGCACATCTTCGTCGACAACGCGAACATCTTCGGCGGTGCCCAACGCGCGGCGAAGGTCCTTGAACCCACTGTCCCGTGGCACGCCATCCGGATCGAGTTCAAGAACTTCTTCGAGCTCCTGGAGCACGGCCAACGGGAGGTCAGGACCCGCGTCCTGGGCGGGTCCGTTCCGCCCGGCAACGAGCAACTGTGGGAGCACGCGCGGAAGGCTGGGTACGACACGGACCTCCTGAAGCGAGTGGACAGCGACGACGGACGACTGGTCGAGCAGGGGGTGGACGAGCTGCTCCACCTCAAGATCGCCAACGTCCTGCTGGACTACAAGCCACCGCAGACCCTCGTGCTCGGGACAGGTGATGGATCACGGTCTGCGTTCGGCACGAGCTTCCGAGACCAGGTGGTTCGCGCGCTCGGGCTCAAGTGGAGCGTCCGCGTGTTCTCGTGGAACGCGCAGCTGTCGAACAAGCTCCGGAGCCTCGACTGCAACACCGTGGACATGAAGCTGCAGGAGCTGGACGGCTTCTACCCGAGCCTCACCTTCACGACCAAAGGACGAGCCGCGCGGCCGCTGAAGCTGACCGACACGTCGACCGGCGCTGCGGCGCGCTGACGTTCCACGCGCGCCAGCACGCCAAGTCCCGAACCCGCCCCCAACTCGCCCCGCCACGCGCGTCTCAAGAACCTTGTCAGGGCCTTGGAGGAGTCCGGGCGCCCGCCGCAAACCTCCGCCTCTGCACGTAGAGCGTCCTCTTCCTAAACCGGGACGCCAGCACGAGCTGCATCCCCGCAGCTGCAGCTCTCCCCCGAAGGGCCCTGAGCCAGCGGCTCGAGGGTGGTGCGGAAGGGGGGA
>JAKEEX010000659.1 GCA_022616315.1 Myxococcaceae bacterium | reverse complement strand
GTTCGGCATGGGCCGCATCGAGCAGCGGCGTCACGCAAGACTTGCACGCGGTCTGGGGCAGCGGAGCGAGCGATGTCTGGGCCGTCGGCGATAGCGGCAAGATCGTCCACTGGAACGGATCGGGATGGGCCGAATCGACCAGCGGCACCTCGAACGCGCTCCATGCCGTCTGGGGCAGCGCCGCGAACGACGTCTACGCCGCCGGCGACATCGGAACGCTGCTGCATTGGAACGGCACGGACTGGTCGACCGTCGCTCTGGACGGCACCGCCGCGAACCTGCGCGCGGTCTGGGGGAGCGGAGCGAACGACGTCTGGGTCGCCGGCGACAGCGGCAAGCTCCTCCGCTGGAACGGCACCGAGTGGAGGAGTCCGTCGGAGACCACGCTGAACGTGACGAACTTCGCTGTCTGGGGCACGGGGCCGAGTGATGTCTGGATTGGCGGCGCGTTGCTTCAGCACTGGAACGGCACGACGCTCACTCCAGTGACGATGTCCGCCGAGTCCGTCTACGGGCTGTGGGGTGCATCGGCGAGCGACATCTGGGCCGTCGGCCCCGGCGGCGCGATCTTGCGCTATCGCCCTTAGGTTGCCCCTCCGGGGCGCGCCGAGGACGGCTCACTCTCGATCCACGTGCCCGACCGGTGGCAGCAGGGGCGCGGAGCATTTGGCGGCCTCGTGGTGGGCGCGATGGTGAGAGCGCTCGAGCTCGAGGTGGATCGACTGCTGCTGGCGGCGCCCCAGCTCGGCGATTGGCGTGTAGGAGGGATCGAGGCTCAGTTGCGAGCGGTGCGCGGGTGAGGTGTGGGCCCGCGGCGTGGGCGAGGGCAAGTGCTGCGAGGGGAGCAGCTGGCACGTGCGCCCGGAGAGGTGCGTTGGGGTGCACACCTCCCGTGACGCTCGCCTCGAGGGGCCAGCGCTGGCCAGTCGAGCCTCGGCGTCCGCTTCCGCTCTGGCCTCCCACCTGCCGGTGCCCCTGACAGCGCAGCGGCCACCCCCAACGCCGCTTCCGGGAGCGCAGTGGCCTCCTCCACCGCCGCTTCGGGGAGCGTTGAAGTGCCTCGAGCGGACGAACGGGTCGGCGACCCGGGGAAGCCGACCCGCGCGGCCCCTGACAGAACTTCCGGCCTGGCTGGGCGTTGGACGGGGGTACCCGCTGCTCGCCGCCATACCAGGAGTCCACGCATGTCCGTCCCGCTCCGCGCCCGCGCCTTCGAGACGCTCGTCGCGTCCGCGCTGTTACTCGCCTGCCTGTCCCGCACCTCTGACGCCGGTGCGGTCGATGCGGGGGCACAGCCCCTCGTAGGGGAAGTGGAGCGCACCTCCATTCAAGACGCACGGCCGGCCACGGTGACGGCTCGCCCCGCGGAAGCCGGGACTGTCCTGCCCGAGGGCGCCCCCGCGGCCACCGGGCTTCTCCCCGCGGGTGACGCGCAGAGGAGACTCGACGGCGCAGCAGACGCCTGGCTCCAGAGCCACGCCACCCGGCGCCTCCACCTCCAGCTCGACAAGCCGCTCTACCAGCCGGGCGAGACCGTGTGGTTCCGCCTCACCTCCGTGAGCACCCGGAGCCTCCAACCCGCGCCCGACTCGGGTGTCGTCTTCCAGCTCGTCAACCCCCAGGGCGCGACGGTGGAACAGAAGCGGGTGCGTCTCGAGAAGGGCGTGGCAGCGAATGACTTCGCGCTGGACGAGGGGCTCGCCGGTGGGGAGTACAAGCTCGTCGTCGCCACCGACACGGGTGAACGCAGCGAGCGCACCTTCACGGTGAGCGCCTACGAGGCGCCCCGCTTCAAGAAGACGCTCGAGTTCGTCCGCAAGGCCTACGGCCCGGGCGACATCGTGAGCGCCACCATCGAGGTGCGCCGACCCACCGGCGAGCCCTTCACCGAGCGTGCAATCACTGGCGTCCTCACGCTCGATGGCCTGGAGTTGCCCCGCGTCACCGCCCGCACCGACGCCCGCGGCGCCGCGGTGGTGTCCGTGCCGCTCCCCGCCGCCATCGAGCGCGGGGATGGCCTGCTCACCGTGCTGGTGGAGGACGCCGGCGTCACCGAGTCCATCAGCAAGCGCGTGCCGGTGGTGCTGCGCAGGCTGAAGCTCAGCCTCTACCCCGAGGGAGGCGACCTCGTGGCCGGCCTGCCCTCGCGCGTCTACTTCGCCGCACAGACGCTGCTCGACGCGCCCGCGGACGTCTCGGGCCGGGTGGTGGACGACCACGGCCAGGCGGTGGCCACCTTCGCCTCGGTGCACGACGGCCTGGGCCGCTTCACCTTCACCCCGGCCACCGGGCGCCGCTACCACGTGCAGGTGACGAAGCCCGCAGGCGTCGGTGAGCGCTTCGACCTTCCCCTGGCCATGGACGAGGGGTGCACCCTGCGGACCTTCGACGACCCCGAGGGGGAGGCCCCTGCCATCCGCGCCCTGGTGCGGTGCACCGAGGCGCGCGAGGTGGTGCTCACCGCGGTGCTGCGCGAGGAGCGCATCGCCAGCACCACGGCGCAGGTGACTCCCGAGAGGCCCGCGGTGGTGCACCTGGCGCACGCGCCGCGCCAGGGCGTCGCGCGCGTCACCCTCTTCAGCCGCGAGCTGGAGCCGCTGGCCGAGCGGCTCGTCTACCGCGGCCTGGGCCGGGGGCTGCAGGTGAAGGTGAAGCCCGCGCGCACCACGCACACGCCGCGCGGCGAGGTGGTGTTGGAGGTGGAGACGCGCGACGCGTCCGGCAAGCCGGTGTCCGCGGAGCTGGGCATGTCCGCGGTGGACGACACCGTCCTCTCCTTCGCCGACGACAAGACCGGCCACCTGCTCGCCCACACCTTCCTCCAGGCCGAGCTGCAGGACGAGGTGAAGGAGCCCAACCTCTACCTGAAGGCGCAAGGGGGCAGGGGTGGGCCGCTCGCGCTGGAGCTGCTGCTGGGCACCCGCGGCTGGCGGCGCTTCGAGTGGCAGCAGGTGCTCCACGCGCCGCAGCCCCGCCCCGGCCTCTTCCTGGGCGGATGGGGTGGGCGCGTCGAGGAGGCGCTGCCCGTTGCAGCCGCCCCCGAGGCGGACGTGCCTGCCCAGGCCATGATGGGGCGCCCCGTCCCGGCGGCTCCACGCAAGGCGCTCGCCCCCCAGCTGGAGAAGGCGGACAAGGACGGAGCGGTGGTGCCGGTCGGGCGGGCCGCCGCGCCGGTCGCCATGGCCCGACTCGAGGCGAAGAAGCGCCCGCTCCTCCGTGACGACCGCGCCGCGGCGGGCGCCGGGCCGAAGCGGAAGGAGCGCTTCCTCGAAGAGAGGGCCCTTGATGTCGCCCAGCCGCAAGCGGCCTGGGCCAAGGTGCGCGTCTTCCCCGTGCCCCCGCCGCAGCCGGATTACGCCGGCGCTCGCGAGGACTTCCGGGAGACGGTGTACTGGAACCCGCGGGTGAGGACGGACGCACGGGGCCGCGCGCAGGTGCGCTTCACCCTCTCGGACGCCGTGACGAGCTTCCGCGTCACCACCGAGGGCTTCGGCGGCGGGGCGGCCGGGCGTGACGAGACGGTCATCGCCAGCAAGCTGCCCTTCTTCATGGACGTGAAGCTGCCGCTCGAGGTGAGCGCCGGCGACCGCGTGCTGCTGCCCCTCACCCTGCGCAACGAGACGGACGGTGCCCTCGCGGTGGACCTCGCGCACTCCCTCGGCAAGGGGGTGAAGCTGCTGGAGGTGCCCGCGTCGGGCACCCAGGCGCTCGCGGCCGGTGGCGCCCGCACTCTCACCTGGCCGCTCGAGGTGACGGGCACCGGCGAGGCCTCGGTGGACGTGTCCTTCCGGGCGAGCGCACAGGGCCTCTCCGACGAGTTCAAGCGCACCCTGCGCGTGATGCCACCCGGCTACCCGCGCTCGCTCTCCTTCAGCGGCACGCTGGAGCGGCGGGTGACGAGGACGCTGAACCTCGAGCGCGCACTGCCGGGCTCAGTGCGGGCGCGGGTGACGCTCTACCCCTCGCCGCTGGCGACGCTGGTGTCCGGCCTCGAGAGCATCCTCGCCGAGCCCAACGGCTGCTTCGAGCAGACCTCGTCCACCACCTATCCGAACGTGATGGTGATGCGCTACCTCGAGGAGCAGAAGGTGGCCGCCCCCGCCGTGCTCGCCCGCGCGAGCGGCCTGGTGGAGCGCGGCTACCAGAAGCTGCACCCCTACGAGACGCCCACGCGCGGCTTCGAGTGGTTCGGCGGCGCCCCGGGCCACGAGGCCCTCACCGCCTACGGCCTCATGGAGTTCCGCGACATGAAGGCCGTCTACCCCGAGGTGGACGACGCCATGGTGGCGCGCACTGCGGCGTGGCTGCTGTCACGGCGCGACGGCAAGGGCGGCTTCCAGCGCAACGCGCGCGCGCTCGACTCCTTCGGCGCGGCCAGCCCCGCGGTGACGGACGCGTACATCGTCTGGGCCCTCACGGAGGCGGGCCACCGGAAGGACGCGCTGGAGCAGGAGCTCGCCGCGGTGACGAGGAGCGCCGAGGCCACGGACGACGCGTACGTCCTGGCGCTCGCCACCCGCGCGCAGCTCAACACCGCCCCCGGAGGCAGCGCTGGCAAGCGCCTGGTGCACAGGCTCGCCTCGCTGCAGAAGGAGGACGGCCACTTCGTGGGCACCACCCACTCCATCACCCGCTCGGGCGGACACGGCCTCATGGTGGAGACGACGGCGCTCTCCGTGCTGGCGCTGCTCTCCTCGGGTGAGCACCCGGAGCAGGTGCGCCGCGCCGTGCAGTGGCTCGCGAGCGCGCGCGGCGGCTCGGGTGGCTTCGGCTCCACCCAGGCCACAGTGCTCGCCCTCAAGGCGCTCGTCGAGTACGACAGGGCGAGCGCCCGCGTGCCCACGGGAGGGACGCTGGTCCTGCGGGTGAACGGCAGGGAGGTCGCGCGCTCCCGCGTGGAGCCGGGCAGTCGCGAGCCGTTGGTGCTCGAAGGATTCGCGGACGCGCTCCGGGCGGGGCCCAATGCGCTCGAGCTCACCTTCGACGGCCCGGCCGCGATGCCCTACGCCGTGGCGGTGGACTACTCCAGCCTCGCCCCTGCCTCCAGCCCCGAGGCCCCGGTGCGCCTGTCCACGGAGCTGCTCGAGGCAGCGGTGAAGATGGGCGAGACGGTGCGGGTGAAGGCGAGGCTGGAGAGCAACTCCGCGGCCGGGCTTCCGATGGCGCTGCTTCGCGTCGGCATCCCGGGTGGCACCACCTTCCGCACCGGGCAGCTGAAGGAGCTGGTGGAGCGCAAGGCGGTGGACTTCTACGAGACGCGCCCGCGCGAGGTCATCCTCTACTGGCGCGCGCTCGAGCCCAGGGCGAGACGGGAGGTGGTGCTCGACCTCGTTGCCACCGTCCCGGGTGAGTACACCGCGCCCGCCTCCAGCGCCTACCTCTACTACACCGCCGAGCACCGAGCCTGGGCCGCGCCGCTGAAGGTTCGGGTGGACCGCTGAACGCGTTCACCCGTCGCTGGCCTGGCAACGGGTAGGTCTGCAGCATCGCCTCGGTCGCGGGACTCAGCTCCGTGTACCGCCAGTTTGCTCCGTCATTGTGATGCTCCGAAGAGCTGCTCGGCGCCGGCGAGCTCGCGCAGCTGCCGGGTTTTGCCGAGGCGTCGCCGGACCTGGTCGACGC
>JAKEEX010000658.1 GCA_022616315.1 Myxococcaceae bacterium | reverse complement strand
CGTTGACCTCACACTCCTCGCGGCAGCCGCTCAGCAGCACCGCGAGCACCACACCGGCGAGCGCAGCGCGCACCGGTGTCTGGAACCGCATCGTCTCTTCACGCGTCATGGCCCTTGTGTCCTCTCCCGTCACCCTCGCGGGCGAGCTGTGCCTCGTCGGGCGGAAGGAGGACAGGGAGAGAGGAGATGGGCCGTGGAGCGCCAGCAGTGGACCCGTTCCGCTCAAACCTGCCACCTCTCCCTCGGAGGTCTCGGTCTCTTCCGCGCCCCGGACTTCCGGGGACACGGACCGTCGGCAGGTCTTCGGACTCGCAGGCGCGGGCCTCCAGGAAGGAGGTCCTCCTACTGGCCGTCGCTTCCCAGCCCGACAGGGGCCAGTGCATGTGACGGCGGTCGTTCCTGCTCACCGCTGCGGGGCAGTCCCGGATTCACACCGGGTTCCCTTGAAGCCCGGGCGAACGACTCGCACGGGCACCGATGGCGGGCGCGGAATACGGCGGAAGGCCCCCGGCTGTCAATTGGAGGGCACTCCCACAGCCACTACTTCACAGTCTCCGGAGCCTCCGCTGCGATCCGGTAGTCACCCGTGAGCAGCGCCACGAAGAACAGCGGGCCCACGAGCGCGTGCACCAGGTTCGTGAGGAACGACGGGGACTTCTTCTCCCACACCGCATGCCCGGCGAGCTGCACCATCCAGCCCACCACGGCGATGCCGATGACCGCGGGGACCGTCAGCATCCGACCCACCGGGAAGCACAGCGCCATCCCGGCGAGCACCAGCACTCCCAGCTTCACGTCCATCTTCAGGTACCACGCACCGGCGAGCACGAAGGCCACGGACCCGAGCGTCACCGGCCCGCCCAGCACCTCGGGGAGCATGGGCAGGCGCACCCAGTCCAGCATCGCCACGATGTGCAGGACGATGAGGGGGATGGCCACCTTGTGCGTGAGGCGGTTGGTGGGGTGGCGGTGGTTCTCGAAGTAGTCGTCGAAGAGGGCCGAGAGCTGTGCGTTCTTCACCATGGTGTGAGCTCCACGAGAGGGTCGTGAGGGCCGTCGGGTGTCCGGGCCGCGCGGTGCCTACTTCCCGGCCTGCGCATCCAGGGCGATGGGCGCCACGCCGCGCCGCAGGACCGACTTCCGGTACCCGTACGCGAAGTAGATGACCAGACCGATGGCCAGCCAGATGCCGAAGCGCTCCCACGCCTTGACCGGCAGCCCCTGCATCACGAAGAGGCACGCGGCCGCACCGCCCAGGGACACCGGCCACACGAAGGGCACCTTGAAGGGGCGCGGACGGTTGGGCTCGAGGATGCGCAGCACCGGCACGCCCAGGCACACGAGCATGAACGCGGAAAGGGTGCCGATGTTCGTCAGGTCGTAGGTGGCCGCGTCGTCCGCCACCAGCGCGCCGAGCGCCACGAGCACGCCCGTGACGAGCGTGGTGATGTGGGGCGTGCGGAAGCGCGGGTGCACCTTGGCCGCCCACGAGGGGAGCAGGCCGTCACGCGCCATGGCGTAGAAGATGCGCGGCTGGCCGTACTGGAAGACGAGCAGCACCGCCGCCATGGAGACCACCGCGCCCAGCGCGATGACCCAGCTGAACTGCGTCAGCCCCGCCACCTCGAAGGCGTGCGCCAGCGGATCGGACGACCTCAGCTGCTCGTAGGGGATGAGGCCCGTCGCCACCGCGCCCACGATGACGTAGATGAGCGTGCAGATGCCCAGCCCCAGGAGGATGCCGCGGGGCATGGTGCGCTGCGGGTTCTTGGTCTCCTCGGCCGCAGTGGAGATGGCGTCGAAGCCGATGAAGGCGAAGAAGACGATGGCCGCCGCCTGGTGAATGCCGGTGAAGCCGTTGGGCGCGAAGGGCGTGAAGTTCTCCGGCTTCACGTGCATGGCGCCCACGCCGATGAAGAGCGCGAGCACCGCGAGCTTCACCACCACCATGATGTTGTTGACCCGCGTGCTCTCCTTCACGCCCACCACCAGGAGGCCGGTGATGGCCATGACGATGAGGAAGGCCGGCAGGTTCACCAGGATGGGCATGCCGAAGAGCTGGGGCGCCGTCTCCAGGAGGCCGCGGATGGCCGGGTCACTGCTCGCGTGCACGTTGAAGTAGCCGTGCGTCAGCCACCCCGGGAACTGCACCCAGGGCGAGAGGAGCGAGCTGAGGTAACCGCTCCACGCGATGGCCACCGCCACGTTCCCCACCGCGTACTCGAGGATGAGGTCCCAGCCGATGATCCACGCCACCAGCTCGCCCAGCGTCGCGTACGAGTACGCGTAGGCGCTGCCGGCCTGCGGAATCATGGAGGCCAGCTCTGCGTAGCAGAGCGCCGCCAGCGCGCACACCGCACCGAGCAGGAGGAAGGACAGGACGAGCGCGGGCCCTGCGCCGTGGCGCACCACCTCTCCCGTCGGGAGCACCTCACCCGCCGCGGCCGTGCCGAGCGTGGAGAAGATGCCGGCGCCGATGACTGCGCCGATGGACAGCATGACGAGGTCGCCGGTGCCGAGGGTGCGCTTCAGACCGCCGGCCTGCTCCCCCTCGGGGACAAGGTCCGCAATCTGCTTGCGCTTGAAGAGCGAGAGCATGTCGGGAAGTTAACATGTTCTCGACGGGCTCGTGTCCAGCCGGTGCCGCGATGTCAAGGCGCGGTCCGGATGGGGCAGCCGGGCAGGCGTGAGGGGACCCTCCCGCCGATTCAGGAGCACACCATGCTGCGCTGGCAGTGGAAGTCCTTCGAGGAGCTGACGCTCGACGAGCTCTACCGTGTGCTCGCCCTGCGCGCGCAGGTCTTCGTGGTGGAGCAGAAGTCGCTCTACCAGGACGTGGACGGGTACGACCGCGTCGCGCACCACCTGCTGGGCAAACGCGAAGGCGAAGGCGAGCCGCTCCTCGCGGCCCACCTGCGCGTGCTGCCTCCTGGGACGAAGCGGAAGGAGGTGAGCTTCGGCCGCGTGGTGACGGCACCAGAGGCGAGACGGTCCGGGCTCGGCAAGGAGCTCGTCGCGCGGGGGCTCGCCTTCATCGACGAGCGCTACCCGCAGGAGCCCGTCCGCATCGGCGCGCAGGACTACCTGAAGCGCTTCTACGAGGACTTCGGCTTCAGGCAGGTAAGCGACGTGTACGACGAGGACGGCATCCCGCACATCGACATGGTGCGCGAGACGCCGTCCAGCACCGCTCCCTCTCCCAGGGAGAGAGGGACCACCTAGCTTCCCCTCTCCCTCTGGGAGAGGGACAGGGTGACGGGAACTACTTCCCCAGGCCTAAATCAGCCACGGAGCCCTGCGCCGCACCGGCCTCACCGGCTGCAGCGCCGATGCGCGAGTGGCGGCGGCCGTAGCCGAAGTAGACGACCAGGCCGAGCGCCATCCACACGAAGAGCCGCACCCAGGTGTCGAAGCCCAGGCCCGCCATCAGCGCGCCGCAGGAGAGGATGCCCAGGACGGGCACCAGCGGCACCATCGGCGTGCGGAACGGACGCGGCAGCTCCGGCCTCCTCTTGCGCAGCACCAGGATGCCCGCGCACACGATGACGAACGCGAACAGGGTGCCGATGGACACCAGCTGCCCCAGGAGCCCGATGGGGAAGAGCCCCGCCACCACCGCCGCGATGCTGCCGGTGATGAGGGTGGCGAGCCACGGCGTCCGGAACTTCGGGTGCACCTTCGCGAACACGGGCGGGAGCAGGCCGTCGCGCGACATGGCGAAGAAGATGCGCGGCTGGCCCATCAGCATCACCAGCACCACCGAGGACAGACCGGCGATGGCGCCCAGCGACACGAAGAGCTTCAGCCAGGACAGCGCCGGACCCGCCTTGGCGATGGCCACGTACACGGGGTCCGGAACGTTCAGCTCGCGGTAGTTCGCGATGCCCGTCATCACCAGCGCCATGAGGATGTAGAGCACGGTGCAGACGGCGAGCGAGGCCAGGATACCGATGGGCAGGTCCCGCTGCGGGTTCTTGGTCTCCTGCGCCGCGGTGGAGACCGCGTCGAAGCCGATGTAGGCGAAGAAGATGACGCCCGCGGCCGCGAGCACGCCGCTGTAGCCGAAGCTGCCGAACGAGCCCGTGCTCTCCGGAATGAAGGGCACCCAGTTCGCCGTGTTGATGTAGGCCGCCCCGAAGCCGATGACCAGCAGCACGATGGTCACCTTCAGGAACACGATGAAGTTGTTGAAGCGGGCCGACTCACGGATGCCCAGCACCAGGAGCCCCGTGAGGAGCATCACCAGCAACACCGCCGGCAGGTTCATGATGGCGCCGGTGGCGTGGGGGAGGTGCGATCCGGCCGCGACCTCGAAGGGCGCGTTCGTGAGCGCCGCGGGGAGCTGGATGCCCAGGTAGTCCCTCAGGAACGCGGTGAAGTACCCGGCCCAGCCCACCGCCACCGTGGAGGCGGCGAAGAGGTACTCGAGGATGAGGTCCCAGCCGATGATCCACGCGACGAACTCGCCCATTGTCGCGTAGGCGTAGGTGTACGCGCTCCCGGCGATGGGAATCATCGAGGCGAACTCCGCGTAGCACAGGCCCGCGAAGAGGCAGCCGAGGCCGGCCAGGATGAACGACACGACGATGGCAGGGCCGGCGTGCTGTGCGGCGGCGGTGCCGGTCAGCACGAAGATGCCGGCGCCGATGATGGCGCCGATGCCGAGCAGCGTCAGGTTGAGGGCGCCCAGCGAGCGCTTGAGCCCTCCTCCCTCTTCGCTGCTCACCTCGGTCTGCAGCTCGGTCATGCTCTTGGTGGACCAAAGGCCCATACGGGGTGTCTCCAAGGGGTAGCCCTGCCCTCGCGGGCACGGGGACGTCGGAAAACTTTTCCGGAATTGCGACCTTAGTGGCGGGCAGGTGACACAGGCAACAACCGGGCAGGCCACCTGGCGCCCGCAGGAGGCGCCGCCCGGTCCACCTCACCGGGCTGTCTGACGCACCTCGCCGCAAGGGCCCCCGGGGCCTGCTGGGCGATGGACGTCCGTCGGCCCTACCTTCCCGGGGCTTGCGCCGCGGAGGCCGGGGATGCCGCTTGCTTCGCGCCAGGCGAAGCAAGAGAGGCGCACGGGCAGAGGAGGGGGACATGGCTCGCCGTGGGGGTCCGAGTACCGCTGCGTTCGCGGTCATCCTCTCCCTCCTCTTCCTCGGACTCCTCCCCAGCGGGTGCCCGCCACCCGTCTCCTCGGTTCCTCCGAAGAATGACCCTTCGGGACGCGCGGACGGCGGGCCCGGGAAGGATGGCCCGGGCGCGGGGGGACCGGCGCCCACGCGCGTGCGCTACGGGCTTGCCGAGCGGCCGGCCAACCCGACCTGCGTGGCGCCCCCTCGGCCGCTTCCGGCCGCCGGCGCCACCTTCGTCCCGGCCTTCCCGAACCTCACGTTCAAGGAGCCCCTCCTGGCGCTGCAGCCGCCCGGGGATGGGTCGCGCGTGTACGTTCTGGAGCAGGCCGGCCGCATCCTCGTCTTCGCCAACGATGCCAGCGTGACCGCCGCTTCGGTGTTCGCGGACCTCAACGGCAGGGTGGCCTTCTCCGGCGGCGAGACGGGGCTCCTCGGAATGGCCTTCGCCCCGGACTTCGCCACCACGGGCGAGGTCTTCCTCAGCTACACCGGGACTGTGGGCGCTACCCTTACCTCCTTCGTCACGCGCGCCTTCAGCCGCGATGGCGGCGCCACGCTCGACCTGACGAGCGAGCAGGTAGTTCTGACGGTGGACCAGCCCGCGAGGAACCACAACGGGGGCCACCTCGCCTTCGGGCCGGACGGCTACCTCTACCTCGGCTTCGGGGACGGGGGAGGCAGCGGCGACCCGGACGGCAACGGCCAGAAGATGAGCACGCTGCTCGGAAAGATGCTGCGCATCGACGTGAAGAGCGCACAACCCTACGCCATCCCGCCCGACAACCCCTTCAGGCGCACGCAGCGGCCGGAGATCTACGCGCTCGGCTTCCGCAACCCCTGGCGCTGGAGCTTCGACCGCGCCACCGGTGAGCTGTGGGTGGCGGACGTGGGTCAGGGGGACTGGGAGGAGGTGGACCGGGTGGTGGCCGGCGGCAACTACGGCTGGAGCATCATGGAGGGCAACGCCTGCTTCAGGGGAGCTGGCTGCCGCGGCCCCGGCCTCTCCCTCCCGGTCGTCGAGTACGGCCACGACGAGGGCGTCGCCATCACCGGCGGCTACGTCTACCGCGGCACCCAGGTGCCGGAGCTGGTGGGCCACTACGTCTACGGGGACTACGCCTCGGGCAAGATCTGGGCGTTGAACACGGCGGCCCCCGTGGGCGGGGGCAACCCCCGGGTGCTCGCCTCCACCGCGTTCGCCATCTCCTCCTTCGGCGAGCTGGCCGATGGGGAGGTGCTGGTGGTGGACCACTCGGGCGGCAAGCTCCACAGGCTGGCGGCCGCCGGCGCGCCGCCGCCCAGCATGCTGGCCACGCGCCTGTCGGAGACGGGCTGCGTCGTCCAGGCGGACCCGACGACGCCGGCCCCGGGCATGCTCGCCTACGACGTGAACGCGGCCCTCTGGTCGGACGGCGCGGACAAGACGCGCTTCCTGGCAGTGCCGGACGGCACGAGCATCGAGCTGGGCGCCGAAGGCCGCTTCGAGCTCCCGCCGGGGAGCGTGCTGATGAAGACGTTCTCCATCGGCGACCTGCGGGTGGAGACGCGCCTCTTCATGCGCCACCCGGACGGCACCTGGGCCGGCTACAGCTACGAGTGGGACGACGCCCAGACGGACGCGGTGCTGCTGGAGGACGGCAAGCAGAAGGCGGTGCGTGGGCAGACGTGGACCTTCCCCAGCCGCGCCCAGTGCATGCAGTGCCACAACGCGCCGGCCGGCTCCGTGCTTGGCCTGCAGGTGGCGCAGCTCAACGGGGACCTCCTCTACCCGGGCAACACCGTCGCCAACCAGCTGGAGACGCTCGCGCACATCGGCGTGCTGGAGGAGCTGCCCGATGCGCCGGATGGCCTGCCGCGCCTGGCCCAGCCCGCAGGAAGCGCACCGCTCGCGGAGCGGGCGCGCGCGTATCTCCACGCAAACTGCGCGTCGTGCCACCGGCCCGGGGGCCTGGGGCTTGGCGCGGCGGACCTGCGCTTCGACGTGTCGCTCGAGGATGCAGGGGTGTGCAACACGCCGCCGGAGGTGGATGACATGGGCGTGGTCGGCGCGCGCCTGCTCGTCCCGGGCGACCCGGCCCGCTCGCTCCTCTCGCTGCGGATGCACGACCGCGGCCCCTTCCAGATGCCGCCGCTCGCCTCGGCCCTCGTGGACCCGGACGGAACGGCCCTGGTGGACGACTGGATCCGCTCGCTCCCGCGGTGCCCGGGGCCCTGACGGGCCACCCGGTCCCGTGGGTCAGCAACGCCGACTCGGCGTATCAGCGCGAGTGGACCGGCCGCGGCTGAGACTTCGCCCCTTTGCGTGCAGCCGGTGCGCGGCGAGCAGCCTTGAGAGACCGGGGACGCACCGCGCGAAGCCGCGGTGACTTCGCCGCCTCGGCACGCTCCTGCAGCGCGAACCAGAGGTTTCGCTGCATCTGCGCGTGAAGCCACAGCTCAGGCGTGGTGCCGAGGACCTCCGCCAGCAGGACCGCCGTCCGCGCCGTCACCTCGCGCTTGCCCTTGATGAGCAAATTGACGCTCTGAACAGGCACCCCCATCCGGGCCGCAAGCTCGGTCTGCGTGAGGCCCATCGGCTCGAGGAACTCCTCCAGGAGCAGCTCTCCGGGTGCAGTGGGTGGGCGGTTCTTCGGCAGCATGGGCAATGCTCCACTCAGTGGTAGTCGACGATCTGGACTTCTGAAGCCTTGCCGGGCGTCCAGGTGAAGACGACTCGGTATTGGTCGTTGATCCGGATGCTGTGCCTGCCTGCGAGAGCTCCCTTGAGCAGCTCCAGGCGGTTCGATGGCGGTGCCGTCAGGTCACGCAGGTCCTGAGCGCTGTTGAGCAAGTCCAGCTTGCGCTGCGCAATGGGCCATAGCTCCCTCGGCAGGCGCTGTCGGGCCTCCTTCGAGTTCGTCCCGTTGAAGATGTCCTCCGAGGCCTTGTCAGCGAAGGACGTGATCACCCAGGAAAGGTAGTCTCTTTGTCCTTTGAACGCAATGCGTTCAAAAGCCTCCTGCGATCAGGAGGGTGGCGAGCCCTTCGTCCTGCAGCCAGCCGATGGGAGGGCATCGGCGGCCAGATGACGGTGCGTGCCGTCCGCCCGGCTGCCGGGCCTCAGGGAGCTTGCGGCGCCAGAGGGGGTCGCGTATTCCGGGCGCCCCTCTTCGGCCCGCCATGACCGCCCCCGCCCCCGCCTCCAAGCCCGTGAAGGTCCGCATCGCGCCGTCGCCCACAGGCGACCCGCACGTCGGCACCGCGTACATCTCCCTCTTCAACTACGCCTTCGCCAAGCAGCGCGGCGGCAAGTTCCTCCTGCGCATCGAGGACACGGACCGCGCGCGCTCCACGCGCCAGAGCGAGGAGGCCATCCTCGCCTCGCTGCGCTGGCTGGGTTTCACGTGGGACGAGGGCCCGGACGTGGGCGGCCCCAGCGCGCCCTACCGGCAGAGCGAGCGGCTCCCCATCTACCGCGAGCACGTGGAGCAGCTCGTCGCCGCGGGCAAGGCCTACTGGTGCAGCTGCACCGAGGAGCGCCTCGCCGCGGTCCGCAAGGAGCAGATGGCGCGCAAGCAGAACCCCGGCTACGACCGGCACTGCCGCACGCGCAACCCGGCGGAGGTGCGGGCCGAAATCGAGGCCGGCGCCACGGGCGTGGTGCGGCTCGCCGTGCCGCGCGAGGGGGAGACGGTCTTCAACGACCTGCTCCGCGGGGAGATCCGCTTCGCCAACGCGGAGATCGACGACCAGGTGCTCCTCAAGAGCGACGGCTACCCCACCTACCACCTGGCCAACATCGTGGATGACCACCTGATGGGCATCACGCACGTCCTGCGCGGGGAGGAGTGGATCACCTCCACGCCCAAGCACGTGCTGCTCTACCAGGCGTTCGGCTGGGAGATGCCGGCCTTCGGGCACCTGCCGCTCTTGCGCAACGCGGACAAGTCCAAGGTCTCCAAGCGCAAGAACCCGGTGTCCCTCAGCTACTTCCGCGAGGCGGGCTATCTCCCGGAGGCGCTCATCAACTTCCTCGGGATGATGGCCTTCACCTTCGAGGATGGCCGGGAGATGTTCTCGCTGAAGGACTTCGTGGAGAACTTCAAGCTCGAGCGCATCTCGCTGGGCGGCCCGGTGTTCGACCTGGCCAAGCTGCGCTGGCTCAACGCCCGCTACCTGCGCGAGCGGACGTCGGACGCGGAGTGGGTGGCCTACCTGAAGGACCGGCTCTTCCAGGACGAGTACCTGACCCGCATCGTCCAGCTGGTGCGCGAGCGCGTGGAAAAGAGCGAGGACTTCGTCGCCTACGCGGACTTCTTCTTCAAAGGAGACGTCACGCCGCCGGCGGCCGAGCTGATGCTCAAGGACTGCTCGAAGAAGGCCGTGGTGGTGCTCTACGAGGAGCTGGTGGAGAAGGTGGACACCTGCTTCGACTTCTCGGCCTCCAACGTGGAGGCGATGATGCGCCACTTCTGCGAGCAGAAGGGCGTCAGCGCGAAGGACGTCTTTGCGGCGGTGCGCCTGATGGTGACGGGGAAGAAGGCCACCCCGCCCCTCTTCGAGACGATGAGCGTGCTCGGCCGCGAGCGCGTGCGCACGCGCATCCGCGCCGCCATCGCCGCGCTCAAGGCGCTCCCGGAGCAGCCGGCGGGTGAGGCGAAGAAGCCGTAGCCCAACGTCCCCTCTCCCTCCAACTTCCCCTCTCCCCCTGGGAGAGGGACAGGGTGAGGGGGCTGTGCCAGGTCGCCGGCCCTCACGGCACGAACGTGGGCGTGTGCTCCTCATGTGGCGCACGCGCCTCGAGCAGCGCATCCGCGTACGCATACGCGAGCGAGGCTGCCTCCTCTCCAGACAGGCGCTCGCGGGAGAGCAGCCCGCTCAGGGCATAGGCGGCGAAGTAGTCCCGGAGCGTGATGCCGACGGCGCCGCCCCTGGGGTTGGGGAAGACGTGGGGATTGAGGTGCTGGCTATTCATGGGGGGAGGATACTCATCAGGTGTACGCTGCCGGTCCCGGGCCGAGTGGGGGAGTCAACGCGATGGGCGCGAGCGTCTTGCAGCTGGCATTGAGGGTGCAGTCCGGAGAGCGCGACGTGGGCGTGGACTGCCCGGTGCTCGTCTGGGAGGCCCAGCGCGTGGCCGAGACCGCGGAGGCCCCGCTCGCCACCCAGGCCATGCGCTTCGCCGCCGGGCGTCCCGAGGCGGGCCAGGCGGTCTACTTCGAGGTGCGCAAGCGCGACGACGCGCGCAACGCCTTCGCCATGGGCATCACGCTCGGGCGCGCGGAGACGAACGACGTGCCCATCGACGACGGCAGCGTCTCGCGCTTCCACGCCTGGTTGCAGCAGGACGCGCGCACCGGCCAGTGGCGCCTGGTGGACGCGGACAGCAAGAACGGCACCTGGGTGGGCCCGCTCAAGCTCGCCTCCAGCCGCCCGGAAGTGCTCGCGGACGGCGCCCGCATCCGCCTCGGAAGCGTGGAGCTCCGCTTCCTGCAGCCCGCGTCCTTCCTGGGCTACCTCGACGGCTACCGTCGCCGCTGAGCCCCTCGTCCCGTCATCGCGGGCACGGGCAGGAGGTCCACGAAGAGCCAGCGGTCCGCCGCGAGCGACAGCTTGCGCTCCGTCGGGAGTCTCCCGTCCTGCTCGAAGCGCAGCACCACGGTGCGCTCCGCGCGCTCGAGCGACACGGTGAGTGGAGTCACCCCGAGGACCGCGCCGGTATCGAGCCGCGTCACCTGCGCCCCCGTCGGCGTGGACTGGAGCTGCAGCCGGACGGAGCCCGCCTCCGAGCCCGTCGTCGCATCCTGCGAATCACCACGGAGCGCGAGCCAGGCGACCGCTCCCAGCAAGCACACCCCCAACACCACGGCAATCCATCGACCGACTCCTCCTCTCCCTCTGGGAGAGGGCCGGGGTGAGGGGGCCGTGGCCCCGCGCTCCGCACTGAGCGTCGCGGAGCTGCGTGAGCTCAGAATCGAAGACGTGCGCGCACTCAGGGTCGAGGTCGTGCGCGTGATGTGCGACGACGTCCGCCGGAGCTCCAGAGTCGAAGGCGTCGGCACTGTTCCGGTGACGGTCCGCACCGGAGCATCCAGCTCCAGCACCTCCACGTCCGCGAGGCTGCGAAGCCCGAAGCCCCCGGACGAGAGCTCGGTCGGAAGCGCAGCGCCCTCCCCCTCCACTCCCAGATGGCCACGGACGACAGGCAGCCCCTCCTCCACCCCCGGCGCCACTCCCCCCACCTCGAACGGAGCAAGCAGCGTGGACAGCTCCGCCATGCTCGAGGGGCGCGCCTCCGGTGACTTCTCCAGACAGCGCATCACCAGCCGCGCGAGCTCGGGAGACACCGCCTCCCCGGACGCAGCCCGCGCACCCAGCGGCGGAGGCGGGCTGGTGATGAGCATCTTCAGCTGCTCGCCCAGGTCGTTCGAGTGGAAGGGCCGCCGGCCCGCGAGCATCTGGTAGAGCACCGTGCCCAGCGCGTACACGTCCACGCGTCCATCCACGGGCTTCGAGGAGAGCTGCTCCGGCGCCATGTACGCAGGCGTGCCGAGCACCTGCCCCGTCATGGTGAGGCCCGGCCCCATGTCTCCCGCAGCCAGCTTGGCGATGCCGAAGTCGAGCACCTTGGCGTGGTCCCCGCTCCCGGCGCGCGTCGTGACGAAGATGTTGTCGGGCTTGATGTCGCGGTG
>JAKEEX010000657.1 GCA_022616315.1 Myxococcaceae bacterium | reverse complement strand
GGAATCTGCATCCCCGGCACGGTCCGGTCATCGAAGGCCATGGGCGGCGGCGCGGGGGGCGCCTCCATGGACACCGTCTCCTCGGCGAGCTGCGGCGCGGGTCCGCCGGCCAGGGCCTTCTGCGTCTGCTCCAGCCACTGCTTCACACGCCCGTCGTTGGGCTGCAGCGCCGCGGCCTTCCGGAGGATGGGCAGCGCCGAGCGGTACAGCCCCCGCTTGAGCAACACCTCACTGATGAGGTTGTAGGCGTAGGGGTTCTCCCGGTCGAGCGCCATGGCCTGGTCGAACTGCCCCATGGCCTCGGCAGGGCGGTTCAGGTGGATGAGCGCCTTGCCCCACAGCACCCGCCCCGCCACCGAGCGGGGGTGGTGCTTGAGTCCCCTCTGGCACACCTCGATGGCGCGTGGACAGTCCCCCTCCGCGAGAAGGGACTTGGCGAGCTCGACGAAGACTGCAGAGGTCGGGTCTCCAGCGAGGATCTGCTCGTACCGCTCCACCTGCGACTTGGCCATGACGGGGCTGACTCTCCAAGCCGACCTCAGGACGCCTGCCAGGGCTCCCGCGCGGCGAGACAGGGCGGGAGAGTGTAGCACCCGGCCTCCACTTGTGGACGCTTCCGCGAGTGCTACCCTCTGCGCCGATGTCCTCCCTCCGCTCCGCCGCCCTCCCCGCCCTCCTGCTCCCGCTCCTCCTCGCCTGTGCGCACACGGAGCCCCGCGGGTCCCTCGCCGAGCTTCGTCCCGTGGTGGACCAGTTCCACCACGCCCTGCGCTGGCGCGACTTCCGCGGCGCCGCGAGCGTGTGGGTGGAAGAGGAGCGCGAGGCCTTCGAGAAGGCGAGGCGCACCTCCCGCGACGAGCGTGACCTCCACGTCACCGACTACGAGCTCCTGGACGCCAAGCTGCTCCCGGACGGGCAGAAGGCGAAGGTGACCTCCCGCATCCAGTGGTACCGGCTGCCCAGCGTCACCGAGGAGACTGAGACGGTGGTCAGCCACTTCGTGCTGCGCGCCGGCGTGTGGCAGCTCGAACGGCAAGAGGGAGGACCCTTCTCGCCTTAGAGCCTGCTGCGACTCCCGCACCCTGAAGGTGCAGGCCCCGCACCGCCCACGGGCCCGTCGCCGGGCGCCGAGTGCGGAAAAACAAACGCCCGTCGTCCCGGGGCCGGCCGAGACGACGGGCGTCGGGAATCCCCCAATGGGATTCCCTCACCAGCTGTGGGGCGCCGCCACCAGTCACCCGGTGACGCGCCCGGAAGTCCTTCTCCGGAGCCGGTGAAGAGCAAGGGCGGTGCCAGGCCCGGAGGAGCCCCCTGGAGCATTCGTTCCGGGCACTTGGACGGAGGGACGGCCCCGCGCGTCGCCGCACGGTTGCCGGGGGGCGCGACAGGACTGTCAGGCCCTCTGCCGGAAAGCCGGCGGTCCTTCCTCGGACTCGACGGAGCGGATGGCCTCGCGCATGGAGTAGGCGGGCGTCCAGCCGACCTCCTTCTCCCAGCGCGAGCCGTCCACGGCGCAGACGAACTGGAGGTGGTCCAGCTCCGGGGGAGGGAAGCCGGCGAGCCTGTAGCGGAAGAGTGTGCGCAGGAGTGGACGCGCGACGACGTTCGGGACGTGCACCGGCTTGCGCTGAAGCTCGCGCAGGATGGCGGAGAGGGGCACCTCTCCGGGTCCCACCACGTTGTAGACACCCTTCGGTCCGGGCCGGAGCGCCTGAATCATGGCGCGCGCCGCGTCCTCCACGTGGATGAGCTGCACCATCGGGTCGAAGCCCGCCACCACCCAGGGGCGCGGCAGGCGCAGGTAGTTGGAGGGCGCGTTCTTGATGGTGGGCCCCACGATGTGGACCGGCCGCAGGATGACGGTGTGGACGCTGGGCTGCTTCCAGAAGAAGCCCTGCGCCAGCATGTCCACCTCGATGAGGTCCCGCATGTTGGAGAAGCGGCTGGCCGCCATGAGCGGCGCGTCCTCGGTGAGGAAGTTGGAGTTGTCGGGGCTCGGGCCGTAGACGTTGGCCGAGGAGAGGACCACCAGCTTCGGAACGCCGTACTTGGCGCACGCCTCGAGGATGCGCGAGGTGCCGAGCACGTTGAAGCTGTGGTGCTCCTCCTCGCTCATGCGCGGGTCGTGCATGATGCCCATGTGGATGACGGCCTTGACCTTGTTGCGCCGGAAGACGTCCTCCGCCTTCTTCTTGCGCAGGTCCAGCTGGTACATCTCCACGTCCTTGGGCCTGCCCACGAACGGACGCCGGTCGAGGCCGATGATGCGCTCGCTCGTGTGCAGCTGCTTGGCGAGCACGCGCCCCAGGTTGCCGGAGATGCCCGTGACGACCACCGCCGCGCGCTCCTCCTCCCGCCGCTGCTGCGTCACCGGAACACCCCCTTCCGCTCGCTCAGGCCGCGCTCGAGGAGCCCCTGGATGGCGCGCTTCACCTTCTGCACCTTCCCGTCGAGCTCGCTGTCCTCGTCGTCCGGGCGGCCGGTGAAGCGCATGGGCTCGCCGAAGTAGAGGCGGTACTTCGCCGGCAAGGGGAGCGGCAGTCCGGTGACGGTGACGGGAAAGACGGGGAAGCCCACGAGCCGCGCGACGGGCTTCAGGTGGAACAGCGCGGGGGCCTGCTCCTCCGCCCCCACCACGCCCACCGGCACGATGGGCGTGTCCGTCTCCAGCGCCAGGCGCATGAAGCCCAGGCCGAACTCCTGCAACTGGTAGCGCTGCGACCACAGCTTGGAGATGCCGCGGATGCCCTCGGGAAAGACGAGGATGGGCTCACCGCCCTCGAGGAGCCTGCGGCAGTTCTCCGGCGTCCCGACGATCTGCCCCACCCGCGCCATGAAGGTGGAGACGAACGGGAGGCTCGGGACCCACTTCTCCACCATGGAGCGGATGGTGCGCGGGGGATTGCCCTCCAGGAGCAGGGCGAGGCCAATCATGGCCGCATCGAACGGCAGCTGGCCGGAGTGGTTGCTGACGAGCAGCACGCGTCCGGGCGGCACGTGCTCCACCCCGTGGGTCTCCACCCGGAAGTAGTGCTTGTAGAGCCACACGAGCGGGGCGATGGCGGCGAGCGTGTAGTCCAGGCTGAACCCGAAGGGGTCCACGCCGTACTCACTCTTCGTGCGGCCCACGGCCGCAAGGCGCGCGGCGAGGTCCTCCCCCGCCATGGACTCCGTCCACCCCCGCATGCGCCGCTGGACCCTGTCACCGAGCGACTCGACCATGGGGGCTCTTTACACCAGGACTCCGGGCCCGCGTCACGCGAACGCCGCCGCCACCTCGCGCAGTGGCACCACGTCGAAGTCCCGCCGCATCCAGCCGAGGATGGTGGAGAGCCGCGCACGCTTGTGTGCCACCTCGACGCCGAGGTCTCTCTGGCGCTTCACCAGGCTCGCGGGCAACCCGTCCGCGGCGTCCAGGAGGTCCACCGCGTGCAGCTCGAAGTTGAGGTGAGGAAGGTCGCCACATGCCCGGTAGAGGACGCGGCTCACCCCGAGCGGCAGCGTGGCCGCGAAGGTGCCGATGAAGGGGAAGCGTCCCAGCCGGCTCACCGCCACCGGCAGCTCCAGCACCGGCCCCGCTCCGCGGCGGTAGGGATGGGCGGGGTCCGGGCGGTAGGGCGCGCGGGGCGCGAGCAGCACGCGGGGCGAGTCCAGCACGGCCCGGCTCCGGCGCCCCGTCAAACGCATGGCCCCCATCACCGCGGCCTTGGCGAGCCAGTAGGGCGCGGCCGGGAACGCGGAGGAGCCGTAGACGTATCCCAGCGCCACCTGCGCGGCGTAGAGGCCCGCATCGAGGGTGTAGCCGGGAGCGCGGAAGCCCCGGGGTCTCTCGCCGACGGCCCGCGTGAGCACCTCGTCCGCCCGGGCGAGGTCCGAGAGCACGTCCGCGGGCGCCCTCCGGGTGAGCGCGTAGTCATGCGCGTGGCTGTGGCTCGCCACCTCGTGGCCGGCCAGGTGCGCCGCCCTCAGCGCCTGCGCGGCGAGCGGCTCCCCCTCCACGTCCTCCCCGATGGCGAAGAACGTGGCCCGGATGCCCAGCGCCTCGAAGAGCGCGCGGAAGCGGGGCAGCGCCACGGCGTGGACGAGCGCGCGCGCTCGCGCGCCCAGCAGCGCCTCGGGCAGGCCGTGGATGCGGCAGTAGTGGTGGAGCGAGTCGAGGTCCACCGAGACGGAGGCGAGGCGCCGCATCTTGAGGAAGAGCCCTCACTCCCCGCGCACGCGGATGACGTACACGAGCTTCGCGACGTTCTTCATCACGTTGGGCACACGCTTGAAGAGGTGGATGGAGGGCTTGCGCTTCTCGTGGAGCTGGATGGGAATCTCCAGGACGTTCAGCCCCTCGCGCCAGGCGCGCACGACGAGCTCGCTCGCGAAGACGTCCATGTCCACCACACACTTCTGGACGATGGGGAGCAGCCGCTCGCGGCGGAAGGCCTTGAGGCCGTGCGTGTCGGTCCCCTCGAAGCCGAGCAGGAGCCGGAGCAGTCCGTTGTGGGCGCGCGTCGCCACCCGGCGGACGAGGGGCCTCGAGTCGCGCGCACCGGGCGCGGCCTTGGAGCCCACCACCATGTCCGCGCGGCGCGCCTCGAGCAGCGGGAGCGCGGAGTCGTAGAAGCTCAGGTCACACAGGTCGATCTCGTCACAGATGACCAGCTCTCCCCGGGCCTCCAGGATGCCCCGCTTCAGGGCGGCGCCGTAGTTGGGCGTGTCCGAGTGGAACCACCGCACGCGCGGGAGCTTCGCGGAGAGCTCCTCCAGGAGGCGCGGGGTGGCGTCGCGCGAGCCGTTCTCCGCGAAGAGGACCTCGTAGTCGAGCCCCCGGGCCTCCAGGCCCGCGGTGAGCTCGGCGACGGCAGTGCCCAGGATGGCGGCCTCGTTGTACACGGGGATGACGATGGACAGGTGCGGAGCGCGGTCAGCCATGGGCAATGGACGGAGCTTTGGGCTCCACGTAGCACGGACGCGGACGGAGCGTCACCGTTGCCGCACGTCACCGGAGCGTGGCGCATGGAGACCTTGAGCGCGGTGGAGTGCGGGCTGCTCGTCCTGGCGGGGCTGGGGGCGGGGGCCCTGAATGCCGTCGCAGGGGGTGGCAGCTTCCTCAGCTTCCCGGCGCTGCTCGTCACCGGGCTCTCCTCGCTCCAGGCGAACGCCACGAGCACGGTGGCGCTCTGGCCCGGGAGCCTCGCCAGCGCGCTCGGCTACCGGCGGGAGCTGCGCGAGCACCCGGGTCCCCTGCGCGCGCTGGCGCCGGTGAGCCTCCTGGGTGGCCTCTTCGGCGCCCTCCTGCTCGTGCGCACCCCCGAGGCGCTCTTCAACGTGCTCGTCCCCTTCCTGCTCCTCACGGCCACGCTCGCCTTCACCTTCGGGGACCGGCTGCGGCGCGGCCTTCCCGGCGGAGGCGCGCTGCCGCAACCCCTGGCGCTCGGCCTCATGCTGCCCATCGCCATGTACGGTGGCTACTTCGGAGGCGGGCTCGGGATGATGGTGCTCGCGGCGCTCACGCTGCTCGGCATGGACCACGTGCACCGGATGAACGGGGTGAAGGCGGTGCTCGGCGCGGCCATCAACGGCGTCGCGGTGGGCACCTTCCTCGCGGCAGGGCTCGTGGCCTGGCTCCCGGCCCTCCTCACCATGGTGGGCGCGGTGGTCGGCGGGTACGGGGGGGCCGCGCTCGCCCGGCGCCTCCCCATCCAATGGGTGAGGCGCGGCGTCATCGTCGTGGGCTGGGTGCTCACCGCCGCGTTCTTCGTGCGCTTCCTCCGGCGCTGAGCAGGAGGGGCCACGGCGCCCGAGCGCCCGGGCTCACGCCGCCATGCGGAGCGCGGGCCTCACCTGCAGCACGCGCTCCTCGTTGCCGCGGAGCACCGTCAGCCGCAGGCCCGGCCCCTTCGCGAGCACCATGAGGCGCTGGAGGTCGTCCACGCTCGCGACACGCTCTCCCTCGAGGCGGAGCAGCACGTCGCCCGCGCGCACTCCGCCGCGGTCGGCCGGCTCGCCCGGAGCCACCTCCAGCACACGCACGCCGCGGACCTGGCCGAGGCGCTCCGCGTGCTCCGACGACAGCCGCTCGGCACGCGCCGTCACGCCGAGGAGCGGGCGCTTCACCTCGCCGTGATGGATGAGCACACCCGCCACCCAGGACGCGGTGGCCGCCCGCACCGCGAAGCCGATTCCCTGGGCGTACGGCAACACGATGGTGTTGATGCCCACCACCTCGCCGTGTGCGTTCACGAGCGGTCCGCCCGAGTTGCCGGGGTTGATGGCGGCGTCCGTCTGGATCATCCCCTCGAGCGCGCCACCGCCGGGCGCGGGCATCATCCGGTCGAGCGCGCTCACCACGCCGAGGGACACCGAGTGCTCCAGAGAGAACGGGTGGCCGATGGCCACCACCAGCGTGCCCACCTTGAGCCGCTCGGGCGGAGTGAGGGGGAGGCTCTGCAGCTTGCCCGTCTCCACCTTCACCACCGCGAGGTCCGTGGCCGCGTCGGTGCCGACGAGGGCGCCGCGGACCTCCTCCTCGCCGAGCCGCACGCGCGGCCGCTTCACACCGCGCACGACGTGGGCGTTGGTGAGGATGTAGCCGTCCGGGCTGAGGACGGTGCCGCTGCCCTGGCCACGCCCGGGCACCACGCCCACCACCGCGGGCGACACGCGCGCCACGAGGGCCTCCAGCGCGTCCGAGAGCGCCACGAGTGGATTCATCGCCCACCTCCACGGGGCCTCTCGCCCACGGTCAGTCCCAGGCTCTGCACCGTCCCCGCGCGCAGCACCTGCGCCTGGACCGGCCGGCCCACCCTGTCCGCGGAGAGGAAGTCGAAGAGCGCGGGCATGTCGTTCAGGGGCTGCCCGTCGAGCGCCAGCAGCACGTCCCCGAGCAGGAGCCCCGCGCGCTCCGCCGGTCCGTCCTTCTCCACGGAGACGAGCATGAGCCCCTGCGTCGCACCGCCGGCCGCGCCGCGCAGCTGCGGCGGGAGGGCCACCGGCTGCGCCCCCACGCCGAGGTAGCCGCGCCGGACCTGGCCGTGCGTCTCGAGCGCCTTCACCACCCGCTGGACGGTGATGGTGGGAAGGACAGCGTGGGCCCAGCGTCCGCCGAGCGCGGCGCTCGTCAAGCCGAGCACCTGCCCTCCGGGAGCCACCAGCACTCCGCCGGAGAAGCCGGGGGGCCGGTCTGCGTCCGTCTCCAGGTACGTGTCCACGCGGCCACCCAGGCCGGCGCGCCACTCGGCGCCGAGCGCGCTGACGATGCCGAAGGTCGCGCGCACCGTGCGCCCGGGCCGCCCCACGGCGAGCACCACGTGCCCCACCTTCACGCCGTCCAGCCCTCCCCAGGGAGGCACGGGCAGTGCGCCGCCCTGCACCTCCAGCAGCGCCACGTCGGTGGACGGGTCGGCTCCGACCAGGGTGGCCTCGCGCTCGGCGCCGCCCTCCCCCACCACCGTGAGGCCCTCCTCGCGATCGAGGGCGTGGTAGGCCGTGACGATGCGGTTGGGCCCAACG
>JAKEEX010000656.1 GCA_022616315.1 Myxococcaceae bacterium | reverse complement strand
GTGGTGCTGAGGGGCAGACTCGAACTGCCGACACCCGCATTTTCAGTGCGGTGCTCTACCGGCTGAGCTACCTCAGCAACCGGGCATCGATCGTACGGCCCTCACCCCACGCGGGCAAGGATGCCCCGTCCCACCGGAGTCCCCGCGACCACGCCCGGCGCCAGCCCGCTTCTATCCCGCCAGCACCGCCACTGTCACCCCGTCACCCCCCTGCTCCGGCGGCGCGCTCTCGTACCGCCGCACCAGCGGGTGCCCCGATAGTGCCTCCCGGATCGCCGCCCGCAACGCCCCCGTCCCCTTCCCGTGGATGATGCGCACGAACGGGAGCCCCGCGCGGAACGCGTCGTCCACGTACCCCTCGAACACCTCCAGGGCGTCCTCCGCGCGCCGGCCCCGCAGGTCCAGCTCCACCGGCACGTGCCTCGGCGGCGACGTGTCCACCGGTGGAGCGCCGCGGCTCACCGTCACGTTCGGGTTCGTGTCCACCCGGTCGATCCGGTCCACGCTCACCTTCATCCGCAGCGACCCGAACTGCACCTCCACCCGCCCGTCCTCGCCCACCCCGCTCAGCGCCTCCCCCAGCTGCGGGATGTCGCGCACGTGCACCGTGTCCCCCGCCTCCACCTCCACCGACGGCGCCGCCTCGGCCGCGACGGGTTGGGCACGCTGCGGTTTTGCCCGCTTCGACAGCCGCCCCAGGTCCGCGTCCAGCCGCTTCAGCGTCTCCTCCGCCTCGCGCGCGTCGAACGCCTGGCGCGCATCCCGCCGCCGCACGTTCTCGAGCTCTCGTCGCATCGTCGCCAGTGTGTCCTCCGCCTCTCGTTGCGCCGCCTGCAGGATCGCCGACCGCTCCCCCTCGATGTCCTCGCGCCGCGCCGCCAGCGCCACCCGCAGCTCCTCCGCCTCGTGCCGCGCCGCCTCCTCGCCCGCCCGCGCCTCCGCGGCAGCCTCGCGCTCGTCCCGGATCGCGCCCAGCAGTTCCTGCAGCTCGAAGTGCTCCGGCGACAGTTGCGCCCGCGCCCGCTCGAGCACCTCCGCTTCCACACCCAGCCGCTGCGCGATGCTGATCGCGTTCGACTGCCCCGGCAGCCCGATCGTCAGGTGGTACGTTGGGCTCAGCGTCTCCAGGTCGAACTCCACCGACGCGTTTCGCAGCCGCGGGTCGGCATTCGCGAACGCCTTCAGCTCCCCATGGTGCGTGGTCGCGACCAGCACCACCCCGCGCTCGAGGAGCGTTTCGATGACCGCCCGCGCCAGCGCGGCGCCC
>JAKEEX010000655.1 GCA_022616315.1 Myxococcaceae bacterium | reverse complement strand
GCAGGAGGTCCGGATCAAGGGCCGGCCCTTCACCGTCATTGGCACCCTCAAGCGGCGCGGGAGCTTCCTGGGTGGCGGTAGCCAGGACAACCAGGTGCTCATCCCGCTGTCCACGTTCTACCCGCTCTACGGCGAGAACCGCTCGGTCTTCATCAGCATCCAGGCTGCCTCCGCGGAGGTGATGCAGAAGGCACAGGACGAGGTGACGCTGCTCCTGCGCCGGCGCCGCGGCGTGGCGCCTCACGAGGAGGACAACTTCTCCATGTTCTCCAACGAGAGCTCCACGGAGATGCTCAACAACATCTCCGGCGTCATCACCGCCGCGTCCTTCGGCGTGTGCCTGCTGTCGCTCGTGGTGGGCGGCATCGGCATCCTCAACATCATGCTCGTGAGCGTGACGGAGCGGACGCGGGAGATCGGCATCCGCAAGGCGCTCGGGGCGCGGCGCAAGCGCATCCTGGCGCAGTTCGCCACCGAGGCCGTGGTGCTGGCGCTGGTGGGCGGGGTGCTGGGCGTGCTCGTCGGACACGGGCTGTCGACCATGGCCCGGTGGATGCTCTCGCTGCCCACCGAGGTGCCTGCGTGGGCGGTGGTGCTGGCGCTGGTGATGAGCTCCGGCGTGGGTCTCCTCTTCGGCATCTACCCGGCAGCGCGGGCGGCGCGGCTGGACCCCGTGGAGGCCATGCGCACGGAGTGATGCTGCGTGCCACGGGTGGACGTGGACGTTAGGGTGCGTCCGTGCCCCAGCCCCGCTTCGTCCCCGGCCTCGTCGCGCCGGCCATCCCGGCCCCCGGTGCCCACGTCCTCCTCGTCCAGGGGCTGGACGTCCTCGTCGAGGAGCGCGACGGCGCAGTCCTCCTCCCCTCCCTGGCCGACCTCGCCCCCTTGGCCGAGGGGCTGCACCTGCTCGGCACGCTCGATGGCAGGGAGTGCTACGCCGCCGCGCTGGCCAGGAGTGCCGAGCCACCCTCGGGAATGCGTCTGGTGCCCGCCCGCTCGCTGCACGGCCAGGTGGAGGACCCCGTCTTCGCGGTGGCCGCACGGGCGCTCGCGGTGGCGGAGTGGGACGTCATGCACCGCTTCTGCGGCCGGTGTGGACAGCCCACGGGGCTGGTGCCCTCGGAGCGCGCCCGGCGCTGCGCCGCGTGCGAGAGCGTGTTCTACCCCCGCATCTCGCCGGCGGTCATCGTCCTCATCGAGCGTGGCGAGGAGGTGCTGCTCGCGCGCTCGGGCAGCTTCCCGCGGCCCTTCTTCAGCGCCATTGCAGGGTTCGTGGAGCCGGGCGAGTCCCTGGAGGATGCGGCGGCGCGCGAGGTGCGCGAGGAGGTGGGCGTGGAGATCTCCCACCTCCGCTACTTCAGCAGCCAGCCGTGGCCGTTCGGGCGCTCGCTGATGGTGGGCTTCACCGCGCGCTGGGCCGGCGGCGAGGTGCGCGCGGACGGGCAGGAGATCGTCGAGGCGGGTTGGTTCACCTCGGATGCCCTGCCGCAGCTGACGCCGTCGCGGCTGAGCATCGCGCGGCACCTCATCGACGACTTCGTCGCGCGCCGGCGCGGCGGCGGCTGACCCTAGCCGCGGAAGACCGGCAGCGGCCCGAAGGCCTGCGCCACCGGCATCAGCTGCAGGCTGTTGACGTTGACGTGGGGCGGCAGCGTGGCGCACCAGTACACGGACTCGGCGATGTCCTCGGGCGTGAGGGGCTTCGTGTTGGCGTAGAGCGCGTGGGCCCGCGCCGTGTCCCCCTTGAAGCGCACCTCGGAGAACTCGGTGCCGCCCACGAGGCCCGGCTCGATGTCGGTGACGCGGATGGGCGTGCCGTGCAGGTCCGCGCGCAGGTTGAGGGAGAACTGGTACACGAAGGCCTTGGTGGCGCCGTAGACGTTGCCGCCCGGGTAGGGGAACTCGGCGGCCGTGGAGCCCATGTTGATGACGTGGCCCCTGCCGCGCGCCACCATGCCCGGCAGCAGCGCCCGGGTGCACAGCACCACGCCCTTGCAGTTGGTGTCGATCATCACGTCCCAGTCGGCGGGGTCCGCTCGCTGCGCGGGCTCCAGGCCCAGCGCGAGACCGGCGTTGTTGACCAGGATGTCCACCGCGGCGAACTCGGACGGAAGCCCGTCCACGGCGGCCTGGATGGCAGCGCGGTCGCGCACGTCCAGCGGCACGGGGAGCGCGAGAGGGCCGAGCTCCGCGGCGAGGGCCTTCAGCCGCTCCTCGCGGCGGCCCGTGAGGATGACGCGGTGGCCGGCGCCGTGGAAGCGACGGGCGATGGCCAGGCCGAAGCCCGCGGTGGCGCCGGTGATGAAGACGGTGTGCTGCATGGGAAACGGTCCTCGCTGGAAGGGGAAAGCGTGGGCGCCACCCTGCAGCCCCCGCCGCCCGCCTGTCCAGCCCGCTGGCTAGACGACGGCGAGACGCGGCCGCCCGAGCGGCGGCAGGTCCACGCCGCACGCCCAGCACAGCTCGAAGTTGCCGGGGTTGTCCTCGCGGCAGCGCGGGCAGGGCTGGCTGGTGGCCGATGCCAGGCCTTCCGCCTCCACTCGGGCGAGCAGCTCACGCGCCCTGGGGAGCTCCTCCGCGGGCAGCCACAGCTCCGTCCACGTCTCCGACAGCGGGAGCTCCCCTCCCAGCGGGGCAAGCGACTCCCGTCGCACCTGCACCTGGAGGCCCGCTTCCAGCAGGAGGTTCGCCACCAGGCGCGCCTCTCCAGGCAGCGGGTGGGCCGACAGCAGCACGAGCGACATACGTCTCCTCTGTCACGCTCCCTGCGGTCCGGCAACCCACAATCCCCTCACCCCGTCCCTCTCCCGGAGGGCGAGGGGAAATTCCCTCTCCCCGGGAGGACGAGAAGGGTGAGGGACCGTCACTCCGTGCTTCTCACAGAGTGAGACAGGAGGGTCACGGCTGGATTTCGCGGACGGACAGCCACTTGAAGTCGACGTCCGAGGCGCCGTCCCAGCGGTACACCGCGAGGGGGCCGCCCCACGTCATCGGCATCATGTCGTCACTGGCGCCGCAGTGGCTGGCACCCCCGCCGAAGTCACCGGCGTCCACGTGCTCGTGCACCTTCGTCCACGTCACCTTGTCCGCGTTGTCGTTGAGGTACGACTCCATCTTCACCGCCACCTTGCCGTTGACGGTGACGTTGTGCATGACGGCCTTGAAGCCCACCCACCGGCCCATGATGGACTTCGTCACGCTCGGCTTGTCCGTGTAGTCGTAGGCCACGTGCCAGCTCTCTTTCGCCCAGCTGGCCTTGCCGTCGTAGTACAGGTCACCCTTGTAGGCGCTGCCCTCGCAGCCCGAGTTGGTGTCGGTGTGGCGCCCGCCGCGTGCGTACCAGGCGAAGTTCTCGCTCGTGGTGCTCGCGGAGTTCACCTTCACGAAGCCGGTGATTTCGACGTTCTTCCAGTCGTTGGGCGACTGCATGTAGCCCTTCTTCGCCAGCTCGTCCCGGTTGTACGTGGAGATGGCGCCGGGGTTGTAGCCGCTCGAGGTGAAGACGCTCATGCGCACCTGGGTGTCCGTCATCTTCCAGGAGCCGTCCGAGTTCTTCTTCAGCGTCACCTTCGGGTCGAAGCGGGCATCGCTGTTGGCGTCCGCCCCCAGCTCCCACG
>JAKEEX010000654.1 GCA_022616315.1 Myxococcaceae bacterium | reverse complement strand
TCCAAGGGGGAGCAGGTGCAGCAGGTGGTCTTCGCCATCTCCCTGCGCAAGGATGGCTCGACGTACGTCAACGGCAAGCCGGTGCAGAGCGACGATGCGCTTCGTGAGCTCGCGCGGAGCGAGCACGCGCTGCACCCGGACATGTCCACCGTCATCCAGGCGGACGGCGACGTGCCGCACCGGCGCATCATCCGCGTGATGGACGTGCTGTCGCAGGCGGACGTCACGCGCATCGCCTTCGGCGTGGACGTGGACCGGGCGCTCGAGGAGGGCGCAGCGCCGTGACGCGTGCCTCCCGCGGCGTGCGCCCGAAGGCCCGCCGCTTCCGCATCCCGCGCGGCGCTCTCGGGCTGACGAGCGCGCCCTTCACCGAGGTGCTTCAGCTCGGCGGGCGCCGGTGGGGTCCGCGCCTCGCAGGGCTCGTGCTCCCCGCGCTCGTGGTGGGAGGGCTCCTCGCGCTGCTGGCGTCCCCTCCGGTGGTGCGTGCGCAGCCACCGCGTCCGAAGCTGGTGACGGCGAGCCTCTTGCGCCCGCCTCCGCCTCCGGAGCCACCGAAGGAGGAGCCTCCACCGCCACCGCGCAAGAAGGTGGAGCCGCCCAAGGGGGACACCTCGGAGGACCCCGCGCCGGACCCGATCCCCGAGGAGTCGGCGCAGGCCGGACAGGTGGTGGCGCAGGCGGAGGACCCCTCGGAGGAGCTCAGCCCCGAGGAGTTCTCCATGGCGGTGGGGGCGGGCCTGTCCTACGTGGGCGGCCTGACGGCCTCCATGGGCAAGAGCGACAAGGCGGTGGAAGGCGGCGGTGGCGGCACCGGCAAGGGCTTCGGCAGCAAAGCTCGCGAGGCCTGGCCCGTGCGCACCGACTGGTCCTGCGACTGGCCAGCGAACTCGGAGGACGTCATCCGGGTGGCCACCATGCGCATCCGCATCAACGCGCAGGGGAAGGCCGAGCACGTGGAGGTGCTGAAGGCGCCGACGCCGGAGATTGCGGACGTGGTGCAGCGCTGCGCGATGAAGGAGAAGTACCACCCCGCGCGCGACGCGCTCGGCAACAACATCACCACCACCACGCGCCCCCTCACCATCCGCTTCCTGAAGCAGTGACACGGTGAC
>JAKEEX010000653.1 GCA_022616315.1 Myxococcaceae bacterium | reverse complement strand
TGGTGTCCGTGTACGGCGGGCCCACCAGCCAGACGGTGAGGCACGCGCCAGTGGCGTTGCTGGACCAGTGGCTCGCGAACCAGGGCTACCTGGTGGTGCGCGCGGACAACCGGGGCACGGGCCGGCGCGGCCACGCCTGGGAGCGCGCCATCAAGGGTGACTTCGCGGGCCCCACGCTGGACGGCCAGGTGGCGGCGCTGCAGGCCCTGGCGCGGAAGGTGCCGGAGCTCAACGTGGCGCGGGTGGGCATCTTCGGGTGGAGCTTTGGCGGCTACATGTCCGCGCTGGCCGTCCTCAAGCGCCCGGACGTCTTCCATGCCGCGGTGGCCGGCGCTCCCGTCACCGAGTGGCTGGACTACGACACCCACTACACCGAGCGCTACCTGGGCGTGCCGCCCGCCGCCAGCGAGGCCTACACGCGCTCCTCGCTGCTTCCGCTCGCCCCGGGGCTGCGCCGCCCGCTGCTCCTGGTGCACGGCACCGCGGACGACAACGTCCACTTCTTCCACACCCTCAAGCTGTCGGACGCCCTCTTCAAGGCAGGCCGCCCGCATGACCTCCTGCCGCTCAGCGGCTTCACGCACATGGTGGCGGACCCGCTGGTGACGGAGCGCCTCTACGCACACATCACAGCCTACTTCCGCGAGCACCTGCGCGCCGCCGCCGCCCCGGGCGGGGGCCTGCAGCCGGCGGCGCGCTGACACCGTCCGGGCCAGGAGAGGAGGCGCGTCTCGTCCCACCTCCCCGGAGCCCACCCCGGCAGTACAGGAAGTGAAACGCGCGGACCGAGCCAATCCACGCGACAACTTCACCACACCCCCACGGCTTGACCCCCCCACCCGTGTCTCCACGATACCCCGTGCATGCGGCCGGGGTGAGAGGAGAATCGGCCGCTCGGGGAGGCTGAGTGTGAGGCTGCTGGCGTTCGTTCCACTGGTCCTGCTCTGCGGAGGTTGTGCGCTGGCGCCGGGGCAGCGGGTGGACGAGCGCGAGCTCCTCAACCAGCCGCGGACAGAGGCCGGCACCGTCCCCAAGGGCCTCACCCTCATCCCCATCACCCCCGAGCTGCTCATCAGGCAGGCGAAGGCGCAGCAGCAGCGTCCGCCGCCGATGACGGACCCGCTCGCCTCCGAGGCGAAGAACTACGAGTACCGCATCGCCCCGTACGACGTGCTGAGCGTCATCGTCTGGGACCACCCCGAGCTGACCATCCCCGCGGGAGAGTTCCGCTCCGCCGAGGCCGTGGGCCACCCCGTCACCCCCGCGGGGAAGATGTTCTACCCGCACGTCGGCGACATCCACGTGGCAGGCAGGACGCTCTCCGAGGTGCGGGCGATGCTGACGGAGCGCCTGGCCCAGGTGGTGGAGAAGCCGCAGCTGGACGTGAAGGTGGCGGCCTTCCGTGGATACCGGGTGCACGTGACGGGAGAGGTCGTGGCACCGAGTGCGGTGGCCATCTCCGACGTCCCCCTGCGCGCGCTGGACGCCATTGCCCTCGCG
>JAKEEX010000652.1 GCA_022616315.1 Myxococcaceae bacterium | reverse complement strand
GTAAGAGCTCGCCGTGCCCCCTCCTGGCGCTGAGCTGACCTGGTCCGCCCGCGCGGAGCGGCCGGAGGTCAGCCGTGGCTGCAGGGGAGCGAGACGGTGCCGGGGTTCTTGATGGCCGCGAGGGCCGCGCGCAGCAGGTAGTCCCCCGGGTCCTCGCCGCGCAGCTTCGCCGTCTCAATGAGTGAGTAGAAGAGGGCGGCCACCTTGGTGCCCCGCTCCGACTTGCTGCCGTAGTGGTTCTTCCTGCCCAAGACGACGTCCCTCATCTGGCGCTCGACGTGGTTGTTGTCGAGCGGCACCAGGGGGTTGGCCAGGAAGACGGTCAGCCCGCGCCACAGGTTGTGCATGTACTCGAGGGCCTTGCGAAACGCGCTGCCCGGCAGGCTGCGCTGCTCGAGGGCCCACTCACGGATGCGCTGCACCACCGGTGCGGACTTCTCCTGCCGCACGGCGAGGCGGTGCGCGAGCGCGGCGGCGCGCGCGTCACCCGTGAGGGCGTGCGGGTTGGGCAAGTCCGCCTCAATGGCGTACAGCTGCCCAATGAGGGACAGCACTTCCCTGCAGACCGGCTTCGTCCTCTCCGCCTCGAAGAATTTTCGCCGCACGTGCGCCCAGCAAAAGGCCAGGACTGCTGGCGAGGGCCCATCCGCTCCGGACTTCGTCGCCGTCTGGTATGCCGCGTACCCATCGACGAGGACGACGCCCTCGTAGTTGCCGAGCACCGTCTTCGCCGTCGCGCCGGAGCGGCTCGGAAACATGCGGTGGTACACCGCGTGGGGCGAGGCCACCGTCCACACGTACCACCTGGTGCCTGGGCCCTTGTCGAGCAGCAGCCAGTGCGTCTCATCCGCGTGGATGAGGGGCGAGGAAAACACCTCCGCCAGCAGCGCCTCGTAGGACTTCTCGAGGTGGTGGGCCAGCGCGTCCAGCTGGTCCCACAGCGTCTGGCCCTCCACTACGAGGCCCTCGCGCGCGTACAGCTTCTCCTGTCGGGCGAGCGGCAGGTGGAAGCCGTACTTCATGAGGGCGACGTGGACGGCAAACTCCACCGAGTAGCGGCCACCTGGAATGAGGCGGGGCGGCGCGGGGGCGGTTACCGGAGCGCAGCCGTGGCCGCAGCGGTACTTCTGCCGCTTGAGACGCTTGAGGACGAAGCTGCGCTCGACGACCGTCACCTCGTCGGCGTCCTCCGTCTGCCCCTTCCACTCGTGCAACTCGCTGCCGCACAGCCCGCACACCTTGTCGGCCTCGTCGAGCGGCAGCAGCACTTCCTGCACCGGGAGCTCCGGCTGGGCACGCGGCCCGTGCCCGCGCTGCGGGCGAGAGAGCGGCGGCTTCGCAAGAGGAGAGTCTGGGCGGCGCTTCTCGCTGCTCTTGCCGAAGTGCATGTGCTGGAGGGCGGCCAACTGCTCCTTCAGCCGCTCCATCTCCAGCTGCAGCTGGGCCGTCCCGTCCAGCCCCTTCAGCTGCGCATTCTCCTGCACCAGTTGCTCAATGCGCTGGTGCAGCCGGCCATTCTCCGCCTCGAGCAGCACGGCCACCTGACGGACCGCATCGACGTCGGTGATGTGCTCGAGGCGCGTCATCGCTCGTGCAGTCTGGTGCACCACCTCACGACGTCAGCGCAAGCTCTTTCTCCTCGAAGGCCGGTGGCGACAGCTGCCAGCGGCCGGCCAACTCGCAGCCCTCCAGGAAGAGCGACAACTCGGCCACGGTGAGCTCCACCGACAGCTGCCCCTCCTCCACCCACGGCCGCGCGAAGCGCCCCTTGAAGAGGCGCTTGGACAACAGCACCAGTCCGGTGCCGTCGAAGTAGAGCACCTTGGCTTTTCGGCGACAGCGTCCGGTGAAGAGGAAAACGTCGCCCTTGAGGAGCTCCTTGCCGAGCTGCTGCTCGACGAGCGCGGACAGGCCGTCGAAGCCGCGCCGCATGTCGATGGGCGCAGCCCACGCATGGACGCGTACCGCGCGCGTGAGCGTCAGCATGACAGCGACTTGAGCAGCGCGGCCGCGGCCTCCACTCCCAGGCCCTCCACTCGCCACCCATTGGGGGCTACCACCACCACCGACGATGCCTCCCCAGGACGAGGTGTCGCGTCGGCCGTAGGGCGCACTACCACTGAGACAAGCTTCTCCGCCGTACCCTCCGGCCTCGCAGCATGCCTGCTTCGCTGCGTATGCCCCGTGCGCCATGCCGCCACTGTCGGCGCGGAGATGCCCAGCCGCGCGCACGCCTTCTCCTGCGAGTCGCCCCGCGCCTTCGCCTCCGCCACGTACCTCACCGCGAATTGCCGCAGGGCCTCGGGGTAGCGCACCGAACTGCGCACCACGCCCTCCTGCAGCCGCGCAACCTCCTGCCGAAACCGCTCCAACTCCTGCTCCACGTGCACCTCCTGGTGTGAGGTGCGGAGAGTCGGCGACCGCGCTCATCCCGTCACGACGGGGCACGGCGAGCTCTTACCTTGCTTCGCGACTTCCTCGGCTGGACGGAGAGGAGTGGCCCGGCGGTAGCCCTGGGCGAGGCGCTGGTGGAAGAGACGCTGAAGCGTTGCTTGCGGGAGGCACGCGAGCAGGTGGAGGTGCTGCGCCGCGAGCTGGAGGCGGATCCGGGGGCGACGGAGCGGCGGCAGCAGGCG
>JAKEEX010000084.1 GCA_022616315.1 Myxococcaceae bacterium | reverse complement strand
TGTGGGTGTCACGAAAGTCGTGCCGCTTTGGAGGCAGGTGCGGGCCTTCGACCTCGGGTACGTGTGACCAAGCCGAATTGTTCGAGCGTGCACAGGACCGCTTCGCGCTCGGCACGCCGTCGAGCGCGAGCACCGTCGATGCCCTGCGCGGCCTTCTCGATGGCCGCGCGGGCTGCGTCGTAGAAGCGAGCACGGCGCACGAGATCCTCCGCGGGGGGCAGGATTCTGTCAAGCTGCGCCGCGGTGAGCCCGCCGCGCGAGGGACGCACGCGCCGGGCGTTGAAGAGCCGCGCGACGCGCGAGACGCTGCTTCCACGGCGTTTTCTCGTCGGCGAGCCCGCGACGTCCGAGGGGCCAGCGTCCCTCGCCGCGAGCTCGCCGAGCGCACGCAGCTCGAGCTTGAGCTCGCCGTGGAAGCTCTCCGCCCAGGCGTTGTGCTGTGGCGTGTGGGGCAGGCTCCAGAGCACGATCACGCGCTCGCGGGCCAGCCAGCCCAGCACGAGCGCGTTGCGGTTCGCAGGACCGTTGTCCATGGCGAGCACCAGCGGGAGCGTGCCACGCTCCCGCCGGGCGCGCCCCAGCAGGGCGCGCACGTCCTGGCCGCGGGCGGCCCCGCCGACCGACTGCGCGATCGCCCGGGTCGTGGCCACGTCCTTGACCGCCAGGGCCTCGACCTTGCCCAGGGCATCGCGGCCCAGGTGCGTGGCGTCCTCTGACCACAGGACGTCGCGCGCCAGGACCTCCAGGTGCACGCGTTCCCGTGTGCGACGCTCGGCCTGGACGCGCCTCCAGCGTGCCTTGAGCAGCCGCAGCAGCTCGCGCGCGATCGTGACCGGGACCACCGTGCCGGCCTCCTTCAGCACGGCACTCACCCGCGGCAGGCCCGAGGAACGCCCCTGGCTCTTCCAGGCCCGCGCCACGGGCAGCAGCGCGGCACGCCAGAGTCTCTCGGCATGCCGCGGCCGGCCCATCACCGGACAGTCCTCCGCCTGGTCACGCCACTTGCGCAGCGTGCGCGGGCTCACCGCCAGGACCTGGGCGTACAGCGCCAGCTCACCGCGGCGCAGCGTCCCCTTCGCCGCCAGCAGGCGCCCCACCTGGACCCTCACCTCCACGCGATACCTCCTTCTTTCCACGCTTCTTCGCCTCCCGTTTCTTCCGGGGGCGTGGCGCGGGCTGTTCCCTCGCTGCAGGGAGGTTCTTGAGCACCTCCACGAGGTCGCGCAGGGAGCGGTTCTCCTCCTCCAGCTCCGCGATCTTCTTCTTCAGCACCCGCGGGTCGTCC
>JAKEEX010000651.1 GCA_022616315.1 Myxococcaceae bacterium | reverse complement strand
CGCTGGAAGAAGCAGGCCGTGCCACAGCCCGACGGCAAGTGGGTGCGCAAGGTGACGAACCTGGACGACGGGCTGCGCTACCAGTGCGTGGGCGCCTGGCAGCGCAAGGGCCAGCGGCTGGAGTGGCAGTGCGGGGACAACTACGCCCCCATCCCCGGGCGCGAGACGCGCGACATGAAGCGCAAGGACTACCAGGCGCTCGTGCGCAGCACCCACCTCGTCGTGTTCCCCACCTCGTGGGTGGAGCGGCAGAGGAACGTGAAGACGGTGGAGGCCGGGGCGCAGCGCAGGCCGCTGGCGGAGGAGGTGGGCCGCACCTGGTACGTCCGCGTGCCGGACGCGGAGTGCGCCCCGGCGGCGCGCTTCGCCGAGGAGCGCCAGGCCTTCTGGAACCTGCTGCAGGCCACCTGGGACGAGGTGTTCCAGCAGGTGGACGGCTTCGCCGAGGTGAAGCTCCCCGATGCCCCGCCGCGCTTCGTCCGCCTGGGTGAGGTGGAGGAGCGCCACCACGCGCAGGTGGCGAGCGACGAGAGAGCCCGCGCCACGGCGAAGAAGGAGATCCTCGAGGTCATCGAGGCCTACCGCGCGCGCTGAGGCCCTCCCGCGCACCGAGACGTCCCGCGTGCCCCGAGGTGCCCGTGCCGTCGTGCACGAGGTGAGCACACGGCTACATGTGGTCTCCGGTGCGCCTGTCACAGCTGCGACGCACTGCGCCCTGGCGCTTCCGGGCGCAATTGCAGCGCTCTGGTACCGTTTCAGACACCATGCACAAGTCACTGTCAGCCCTCGCTCTGCTCGCGCTGCTGACCGGGTGCGAGCCACCCAGCACCGAGAAGCTCCTCGGCATCACCTACAAGCCCCTCGGGGGGATGCGTCTGAGGGAGCACTGGACCGAGGAGGAGTCGAAGCCGGGTGGCCCCAAGGTGGGCACCACGGGCGTGCGCTTCTCCCGCGGCCTGGAGTTCCTCTCCGTTCCGGGGCTCGCGGTGCCGGTGGACATGGACCCCGAGGACGTGCTCGCCGCGGCGGGCCAGCCCGTGCCGGGCACCCGCACCTCCCTTCGCACCGGGCGGCTCCATGTGGGCCCGGTCCAGCGCGCCGAGTTCAAGGACGCCACCTCGCGCACGCTCGTCTACTACGCCCCGCTGGACGGACGCGGGCTGCTGGTGCGCGTGTCCTTCCCGGAGAAGGAGTACGGGAAGCAGGTGGCGGAGCTGGAGCCCACCATCGTCCAGATGACGCTGGCGGACTGACGGGAGAAGGGTAGGGTGGCGCGCGCATGAGCGACGCGCCCGCCGCCCGCGCCCCGAAGGTCCTCGCGCCCATCCCCGCCGTCCTCCTCGCCATCGTCAGCGTGCAGGGCGGCGCCGCGCTCGCCAAGGGGCTGTTTCCCGCGCTCGGGGCGGCAGGCACCGCGGGCGTGCGCATCACGCTCTCCGCGCTGGTGCTCCTCGGGCTGTTCCGCCCTCCCCTCGCGCGCCTGTCCCGCGCGCAGTGGAAGGCGGTCATCCCCTACGGCGTGCTGCTCGGGGTGATGAACTGCACGTTCTACCTCGCGCTCGAGCGCATCCCCCTCGGGCTCGCCGTCACGCTCGAGTTCCTCGGGCCGCTCACGGTGGCGGTCCTCGGGAGCAGGCGCCCCCAGGACTTCGTCTGGGTGCTGCTCGCGGCGCTCGGCATCGTCCTCCTCGCGCCGTGGAGCGCGCGTGCCGCCTCTCTGGACAGGCTCGGCGTGCTGCTCGCGCTCGTCGCGGGGGCATGCTGGGCCGGCTACATCCTGCTCGGCGGGCGTGTGTCCCGCCTCTTCACGGACGGCGAGGGCGTGGCCACGGGCATGCTCTTCGCGGCCCTCGTCATCGTGCCCTTCGCGCTCGCGGACGGCGTGCTCGGGCGCCTCACCCTGCCGCGGCTCGGTGCGGGGCTCGGGGTGGCACTCCTCTCCAGCGCGGTGCCGTACACGCTGGAGATGGTGGCGCTGCGCGCGCTGCCCAGCAGGACGTTCGGCATCCTCATGAGCCTGGAGCCGGCGGTGGCGGCGATTGCCGGACTGCTCATCCTGGGCGAGCAGCTCTCCCCCATGCAGTGGCTCGCGGTGGTGGCGGTCAGCACCGCGTCCGCCGGCTCCGCCCTCTCCGCGCGCCGCGCCGCAGCGCCCCTCGAGGCGTAAGGGGAGTAGAGGTGTCTGGAAACCCGGCGGTGATGCGCAGCCCGTGACGGGGGGCCGGACAGTGGGGGCCCTGGCGCAGGGTTGAACGGTGTCGGTCGCTTGCCCCCACCCTGTCCCTCTCCCAGAGGGAGAGGGTGCCCTGGCTGCTGGGCGAGGGAGCTTCGCTCCATCGGGCCCCAGGAAGGTGGCACGGGAGGTGCTGTTGGGGACCCCACGGTTTCCGGCCGCGCTGCGCCGGACCCCCTGGAGCCTCCGAGATGTGGACCCTCTTGCGCATTGCACTCCGCAACGTCGCCCGGAACCGGCGCCGCACCCTCATCACGCTCTCCGCGCTCCTGGTGGGCGTGGGAGCGGCCATCGTCACGCGCGCCATGATGAACGGGCTGCAGCGCACGCTGGTGACGAACATCACCGCGAGCGCCACCGGCGCCCTGCAGGTGCACAAGACGGGCTACATCAAGAACGTCCTGGCCACCCCGCTCACCATGGACTTCGTCGCGGATGAGGCCCTCCTCGCGAAGGTGCGCTCGGTTCCCGGCGTGAAGGCGGTGGCCCCGCGCATCCAGTTCGCCGGCTCCTTCAACGCGAACGACGAGACGCTCTTCATCGCGGCCACCGCGCTGGACCCGGAGGCGGAGGCGGCGGTGACCCCCAGCCGCGCGAGCACCTTCGAGCCGGGCTCGCGCTTCGGCGACGCCGATGGCGTGCTGCTGAGCGACTCGGTGTCGAAGACGCTCGGCACCAAGGTGGGTGCAGAGGCCGTGTTCCTCGCCCCGGACCGCGACGGCGCGCTCAACGGCGAGCTCGTCCACATGACGGGTGCCACCCGCTCGGTGATGCCCGGGGAGCCGAAGACGGCCGTGGTGCCGCTCGCGCTCGCGCAGCGCCTCCTCCGGATGGAGGGCCGGGCCACCGAGCTCGGCGTGGCGGTGGAGCGCCTGGAGGAGGTGCATGCAGTGGCCGCCCGCATCCGCGAGGTGCTCGGCCCCGACTACGAGGTGCACACCTGGGACGAGCTCCTCCCGCAGATTCGGGACGGACAGGCGCGGCAGAACGCCGTGCTCGGCGCCATCGCCGCGGTGTTCCTCATTCTGATGCTCCTGGGCGTGGCCAACACCATCCTGATGAGCGCGCTCGAGCGCACCCGCGAGATCGGCACCATGATGGCGGTGGGCCTCAAGCGCGCGAAGGTGATGGCTCTCTTCGTCATGGAGGCCACGGTGCTGGGTGCGGTCGGCAGTACACTGGGTGTGCTCGTCGGCGTCGGTCTCACCCTGTGGTTGAACCAGCGCGGCCTCGTCTTCACCGCCCCCACGCTCAGCGTCCCCTTCGACCTCCGCCCCTTCATCGGCGTGGACTACGTGGTGCGCATCGTCCTGCTCTCCACGGCCGGCGCGGCCCTCTTCGCCCTCTATCCCGCACGGCGCGCCAGCCGCCTGCGCCCCGTCCAGGCGCTCGCCGGACGCTGAAGCGCGACACGTTCCTGGAGACACTCACATGACTCCGCTTCTCATGCTCGCCGTGCGCAACGTGGCCCGTAGCAAGGCCCGGAGCGCCATCACCGTCGGCGCCATCACCCTGGGCATCCTGATGACGCTGCTGCTCGGCGCCGTCATCCACGGCCTGCACCGCTGGCTCATCGAGGACACGGTGAAAGGTACCGTGGGCGCCATCCAGGTGCACCGCACGGGCTACTTCGAGCGGCGCGACCGGCAGCCTCTCAAGCTGGACCTCGAGGAGGGCGGTGCGGTGGAGGCCGCCATGCTGCGCGTCCCCGGCGTGGCCGCCGTCACTCCGCGCCTCGCCTTCTCCGGCATGGTGAGCAACGGCAGCAGCGCCACCATCTTCGTGGCCCAGGGCGTGGACCCGGTGCGCGAGAAGCAGGTGCTTCCGTGGGCCAGCCAGGACGTGCGCGGCACCCGCCTGGGCGCCGACACGCCCCGCAGCACCGTCCTGGCCAAGGACCTCGCCGAGGCGCTCGGCGTCGAGCCGGGTGCCACCCTGACGCTGCAGGCGACCACGCAGGGCGGCAAGGAGAACGTCCTCGACGTGGAGCTGGGGGGGATGGTGACGTCGAGCTTGATGGCCCAGAGCAAGCGGATGCTCTCGGTGCCCCTCCCCTTCGCGCAGGAGCTCGTGCGCATGAAGGGCCGCGCCACCGAGTACGTGGTGGCCGTGGACGAGGGCGCGGACGTGGACCAGGTGGCCACGGGCCTGCGCGCGGCGCTCGGTGCGGAGTTCGACGTGCAGACATGGCGCGAGGTGCAGCCCGCCGTGCCAGAGGTCATCGCCATCCAGCGCGGAGTCCTCCTGGCCATCGGCGCGCTCTTCCTCGTCATCGCCATCATCGGCGTGGCCAACACGCTGCTGATGAGCGTGCTCGAGCGCACCCGTGAGATCGGCACCATGATGGCGGTGGGCGTCAAGCGCCAGAAGATTGCGGTCCTCTTCGTGCTCGAGGCCGCGGTGCAGGCGCTGATCGGCGCCGCCGTGGGTGTCGCGGGCGCGTACGGAATCGTGGCCCTGGTGCTGGCGCGGGGCGGGCTCTCCCTCCAGGTCACCCCGACGCAGCTCTTCACCATCCAGCCCGAGGTGGCCGGCTACCAGGTGGCCATCGCCGTGGTGGCCTCGACCGTGGGCGCGGTGCTGGCCGCCGTGTCCCCCGCCCTGCGCGCCGCGCGCCTGCGCCCCGTGGAGGCGCTGCGAGACGCCTGACCCAATCTCCCCTCTCCCCCTGGGAGAGGGACTTCAGTGAGGGCGAGCTGCCCCGCCATTCATTTCTTCCGGAGTCCGCACATGAAGACGCAACTCAAGCTGCTGTCCCTGCTCCTCCTGCTGCCCGCGGCCGCCCTCGCCGCTCCCCCGAGCGCCGAGGAGCTGCTCAAGAAGTACGACGCCATCATGGGGCCCACCAACTTCGAGGGCGCCATGACGATGGTGGCTCACCGCGACGACGGCTCCACCCGCTCCTACAAGATGCGGATGCTGAAGGCGGGCGACGAGAAGGCCCGCATCTGGTTCGACGAGCCCGCGGCGGCGCGCGGGCAGGAGATCCTGCGCCAGGGCGACAACGCGTGGATCTACATGCCCAACCTGAAGCGCGCGGTGCGCATGGCCAACCGCGACTCCTTCCAGGGCGGTGACTTCAACAACGCGGACGTGCTGCGCACCAACTACGGCAAGGACTACGCCGCCCAGGTGGTGGAGGACCCGGCGATGCCCGAGGCGTACCTGCTCGAGCTGAAGGCGAAGACGGAGGACGCCTCCTACGACCGCATCAAGCTGTGGGTGGCGCGCAAGGACGCCATGCCCATCAAGGGCGAGTACTACACCGCGAGCGGCAAGCTGCTGCGCGCCGCCGAGTTCGTCGACGTGAAGAGCTTCAAGGGCGTCAAGCGTCCCGCCCGCGTGGTGATGAAGAACATGATTGCCACCAAGCGCTTCAGCGAGCTCACCGTGGACAGCATGGACGTGCGCGTGCAGCCCGCAGCGGGCCGCTTCGTGCTGGATGACCTGGGACGGTGAGGAGGCTGG